>JAVBVJ010000027.1:0-11907 GCA_031554355.1 Oscillospiraceae bacterium | reverse complement strand
ACTAGTGACTAATCACTAACAACTAGTAACTATTTGCACCGGTAATTACTCCACTTCTTCCCCCATCCTTACCGGGATCTTGGCGGGGCTGTCCGGCAGTCCGAGGTACTCCTCGACGGTCAGGCCGCTGTCGTAGAAGATCTTCGCCAGCTCGACGCCGACGTAGCGGAAATGCCACGGCTCGTAGATGTAGCCGGTCGCCCAGGTCTTGTCCTTCATGTAGCGCAGAATAAAGCCGTACTCGTGGGCGTGCTCCGCGAGCCAGATGCCGGTATCGGTGCCGCCGAACGCCTGTGCGAGGTCGTACCCCGACGGCCCGCCGATGTCCATCGCGAGCCCCGTCTGATGCTCCGAGTGGCCGGGCTCCGCCGACATCTGCTTGACGTACTCGCGGGAGTATGAGCCGCTGTTGAGGAACCCGTTGTGGATGCCGCGCTGGGTCTCGTAGCTGCGGAATCCCGAGATGATGTAGAGGTTATACCCCGCTGCCGCCGCAGCGCTTTTCATGGCGTCGTATGCCTCCTCGGTCTCGGCGGTCAGGCCATCGCCGTAGTCGTCCGGCACCGGAAACTGCTTGTTGACGAGAATCATCTCGTAACCCTGAATCGTGACGTAGGTCACGCCGTCGCGCTCCTCGAGGGTGTACGCCGGTTCGGCGGGCGTCTCGGCGGGTGTCTCGACCGGCTTCTCGACGGGCGGAGCGACCTCGGCGGGGGTCTTCTCACTGAATGCGGAAACGATGGCAACCCCCCCGTAGACAACGCCGCCGACCAGCAGAAGGGCCGTCAGAATGATGGTGATCTGAAGGAGGCGCCGTTTGAATTTTCGTCTTCTTTTTGACTTCGTGTTTACTTTCATAATCGCGCTATTCCGCCAATCCGACGTATTCCTCGATGGTCAGGCCGCTGTCGTACAGAATGTGCGCCAGATTGTATCCGACATAGCGGAAATGCCACGGCTCGAACATGTAGCCGGTCTGCGTCTCCTTGCCGTCGGGGTAGCGCAGGATAAAGCCGTACTCGTGGGCGTGCTCCGCGAGCCACGCGAACTCGTTGGAGTCCTTGAAGCTCTGGTTGAGCAGCATGGCGCTGTTGGTTCCGCCGATGTCAAACGCCACGCCGAGCTGGTGCTCGGAATGGCCCGCCTCCGCGGACATGCGCTTGGTGTACTCCGCGCCGAGCTCCTTGATATAGCGCTCGTGCAGCAGGCGCTGGTTCTCGTAACTGCGGAATCCCGACACGATCCAGAGCGAGATGCCCTGCCCCGCCGCGGCGGACTGCATCGCGTCGAACGCGGCCTGCGCCTCGGGCAGAATGCCGTTGCCGTAGTTCTCGGGCACGCTGTACTCCTTGTTTACCAGAATCAGCTCCTCGCCCTCGATGGTGACAAAACTCACACCGTCGCGCTCGACGACCAGGGGTTTGGGGGCGGGCAGCAGATCCTCGGGCGGCGGCTCCTCCGCGGTCTGTTCGGCGCCGCGAATCCAATCGATCGGATTCATGGTGGGGACGACGCCGGAACTGACCAGCAACGTCCAGATCGCCGCGATCAGCATGACGGCGGTAAACAGCACAAACAGAACGTAGGCGACGCTGCGCGGACGGCGCACCGGCTTCGGCGGCAACTCGGCGCGGGCGGGCAGGCTCTCGTAGGTCTCGACCGCGGTCTGGCGGCGCGCGACCTTCGGTTCGGGCTGCTTCGCGGGCGGTTCGGGCTGCCGCTTGGTCTGCGGCGCCGGAATCTCGGCGGTGCGCGACGGGCGGGCCGCGGTAGCCTGCTGGTCGAGGTTGGCCTGCGCCACCATGCGCTGGGCGCGGTCGCTGGCGCGCAGCAGATCGGACGGATAGCTGTCGAGATCCATCTGCCCGGGCAGCGGCGTCGGGTTCAAATCTTCCTCCATGCGGCGGCTGACCGCTTCCTGCACCCGCTTGAGGTTGGAGAGCAGGCGGTTGCGCGACGGCGAGGAATCGACGATCTCGCGGGGCAGATCGACTGTGACTCCGTCCTCCGGCTGGGCAGAGAAACGGGGGGTGTTGAAGTCGCGGATCGGGATCTGGGCCAGTTCAACCTGCGCGCCCAACAAGTCGTGCTCGCGCTGGGAGTCCTCGGCCTCGCGGAAACTGGCGGCGCTGTCGCTGTCGAACGAGAGCTGGCCGCGCAGCAGATAGTCGCTGTCGAGCGGCGGCTTCCAGTCGAAGACCGGCGCGTCGGCGCGCGGCGGGGCATTAAAATACGGGTCGGACGTGCCCGGCGCGTCGAAATCCGGGACAACAGGTTCTTTCGGGGCGGGCCGCATCGACGCCAACACCTGCTCGACGGTCATGCGGGGCTGCGGCGCGGATCCGCGGTTGGCCAGCAGGTCGTCGATGCCGGCGGTCAGCGCGGCGCTCGTCGCCGGGGTGTCGCGCCGTCCGCGCTCGGCGTTCTCGAGCAGCGTTGCGAACGTCCTGTCGTCGCGTCCGGACGGACTGCTCGGGGCCTCGTCGTCCATGGCGGGTTCGGCGGGCGGCGGCGCGCTGTCGCGCGGTGTGTCGTCGAAGAACGGCGCCGCGGGTTCCGCGGCGGCGGACGGCGTCTCGAAGAAAGCCTGCTCGTCGAAGGCGGGGGGATCGTCGAAGGAGGGCAGCGCCTCCGCCAGCGTCTCGACGGAAGCCGGTTCAGTGCGCGCAATCTGCGCCTCGGCGGCGGGGGTCGCGGGCAGGGTGCGCAGCAACTCGTCGAACGCGTTTCCGCGCCCGGCGGGATCGTCGAACGAGGACGCGCCGCGCTCGGACGGCTCGTCGAAAGAGACCGCGCCGCGCTCGGTCAGCGCCTCGTCGACCAGTGAGACCGCGCCGCGTCCGTACCGCGGGGCGTCGACGTCCAGGGTGTCGGGCGTAAAGCGCGGCGTCTCGCGGCGTCGAGTGCGCTGAGGTTCAGGTTCGGGCGTGGGTTCGGGCTCAGGTTCAGGCTCGGGTTCCGTTTCGGGCTCAGGTCCAGGTTCAGGTTCCGATTCGGGCTCGGGCGTGGGTTCGGGAATCGGCTCGGGTTCGGGCGCAGGTTCGGGCGCCACAAAATACGAGGCCTCGGATGGTGCCTCCGGCTGTGGCGCGACCGGCGCCGCTGTGGCCTTCTGCGGTTCCAGGCGCGGGCTGCGCGTCCGCTGGGACTCGATCTGCGAGAGGATGTCGTCGATGCTGGCAGAGGAAACCGGAGCCGGTGCAGGAGTTCCCTGCGGCTCTTCGCTGCGGTTCGCTTTAAAAATTCGTTTGGGGGTTCCCTCGCTCAACGCTGTACCTCACTCGGCCGTTGTTCTGTTCCGTAAAGAATACGAAAGCTGCGGCAAAAAAATGCTTATTCCGCCGCGGCTTCGCCGGGTTCCGCGGGCTCGACCGTCGTGGTCGTCGATTCCGCCAGATAGTCGCGGCTCTCGTAGAAGGCATCGGTGGTGACAAAGACGCCCTCGAGGCGGAAGGCCTCGATCAGGATCTCGTCGACACTGCCCGACAGGCCGGTGCGCACCGCGCCGTCGACCGGAAAAATCAGTTCGGAGGTGTATTTGATGCCGAGCACGGCGCTCTTCACGAACTGGACGTTGTAGTAGTCCGAGAAGCGGAACAGCGCACGCACGGCGCGCTCTTTCGCGGGGAAGGGCAGCACCTCGTTGCCGACGATGATGCCTTTGGGCGACACGAACACGATGGGATCCCGCACCGAGAACCGCGCGGTCATGTACAGAATGCACAGCACGACCAGAATCAGGCCGGCGGCGGCAAAGATGCCCATGAAGATGAGGAACATCGCGCTCTTGGTGATGAAGTACAGCGCGAACAGCACAATCGCCTCGGGGATGACGATGATCAGCATGGCGGTGAAGTAGAACATCTGGCCGCGGCGCATCTGATGTTTCAGGATGCGCTGTTGCTGCGTGCGGTTCAGCATGCAGGCGTAGACACTGCCGTGCGCGATCCCGGTGACGGCGCGCTGTTCGGACAGGCTTTTGAGCAGTCCGCCGACCGACAGCAGAATGATGGCGGCGCCGCTTAAAATCGCGAACAGGTAGTAATCCGAGAACAGCGACAGGATCACCGCGCAGGCGACCAGCGCGATGACGGCGGCGTAGAAGCCGACATTGATCAGCCGCGAGGTCTTGGCCTGCCGGACGGCCGCCTCGAACGGGGACTCACTTTTTGAGCGCATAATAGATACCCTTGAAAACCTTTCTGTTGGAAAGAGATACGATAGCTTTGGCCAAATTTTTGGAAAGCATTCCGTGGGACATCGCACAGACGGCGCGGATCGGCATGTCGCACATCGAGCGGTAGTTTTTCTGGATCAGCTCGTCGTTCAGGTCGCCGCCTTGGGAGGTCATCATCGACTCGATGACCTTGCAGACGATCTTGCCGGGCAGCCGGGTGCGCAGGTCGTTCAATGTGCTGTTCAGCGTGAAGGGCAACCGCGGTTCCTCGTACGGCGGCGCGCCGAGCAGGCGGTAGAACTCCTCGTCGCCGAGGCTGTTGGCGGTCGTCGCGGGCGGGTAGGGCGGCAGCGTCACGCCGCGGTCGGTGAGGATCGAGAGATCGGCGGCGGCGCAGAGATTTTCACTCGAAAAACCGATGTGCAGCGTGTAGTCGCCGGGCACGACGCAGCGGGTGTCGCCGGTCGGGTTGTGGCACGCGAAATCGTCGTGGGTCAACGTGAAGAGAACCTCGCGCTGCTCGCCCGCGAACAGAAAGACCTTCTCGAACTGGCGCAGCACGCGGCGGTTGTCGTCCTTTTTGGAGAGATAGAGCTGGACGGCGACAGAACCGGCGCGGCGGCCCGTGTTGCGGACGGACAGGCGGACGGTCAGCGATTCGCCGGGCGACAGCACCGCGCTGTCACAGCGGAAATCACCGACCGAGAACGCGGTGTAGCTCAATCCGTGGCCGAAGCAGAACTGGACGGGGACGCCGGCGGGGCCGTAGTAGCGGTAGCCGACATAGAGACCCTCGCGGTACTCCGCGACCTTGCGGTTCTTGCCGTAGTAGGCGTAACAGGGGGTGTCTGCCAGTTTGAGCGGCCAGCTCTCGGCGAGATGTCCGCCCGGGTTGACGCGCCCGGTCAATACGTCGATGGCGGCGGGCCCGGCGCCCTGTCCGCCGAGGTAGCCGCACACGATGGCGCCGACGCGGTCCGCGAAGGGCAGCATGACCGGCGCGCCCAGCATCAGGTAGACGGCGACGTTGGGGCAGGCGGCCGAGACGACGTCGATCAGTTTGAGCATCCCCTCGGGCAGCCGCAGATGTTCGCGGTCGTACCCCTCGCTCTCGTAGATGTCGGGCAGCCCCGCGAAGATGACGGCGCGGCCCGCCTCAACTGCGGCTTTGCGCGCCTCAGCGACCAGGGCGTCGTTCGTCGAGCCGTCGGCGTTGTAGCCGTCGGCATAGGGGCAGACGAGGCCGCGGACGGCGAGCTCGTCGAGCGCGGAGGGCAGCTGGTGCGGGACGACCTTGGAGCTGCCCGCGCCCTGATAGCGCGCCTGTTTGGCGAAGCGGCCGATGACGGCGAACGGTTTCGCGTCGTCGAAGGGCAGCAGGTCGTTGTCGTTTTTCATCAGAACCGCCGATTCGGCGGCGGCGCGGCGGGCAAGCTGGTGGTGCGCCTCGAGGTCGGATGCGGGGGCGGTCTGCTGCGGCGCGCAGCGGGCGACGAGCGCCAGCACGCGGGCACAGCAGGCGTCGAGCAGCGCCTCGTCGAGGGAACCGTTCTGGACGGCCTGCACGATGTCGGCGGCAGTGGCGGAGGTTTTGCCGGGCATCTCGAGATCGAGACCGGCGCGGATGCCGGCGACGCGGTCGCACACCGCGCCCCAGTCGCTGATGACGGCGCCCGAAAAACCGAAGCGCCCGCGCAGGACCTCGCCGATCAGGTAGGGGCTCTCGCCGCTGTACTCCCCGTTGACACGGTTGTACGACGACATGACGGCGGCGGGATCGGATTTCGCGACGGCGATGCGGAACGCCTCGAGGTAAATTTCGTGCAGCGCGCGGTTGTCGATCGCGCTGTTGCAGACGAGACGGCGGAACTCCTGCGAGTTCGCGGCGTAATGCTTGATGCACGCGCCGACGCCGTTGTGCTGGAGACCGCCGATAAACGCGGCGCTCAGCTCTCCGGCGAGATAGGGATCCTCGGCGTAATACTCGAAGTTGCGCCCGCACAGCGGAGACCGCTTGATGTTGACGCCCGGCCCCAGCACCAGACCGATGCCGTTATCGCGGGCTTCCGCGCCCAGCGCGGCGCCGAGTTCGGCGGCCAGCGCGCGGTCGAAGCTGCAGCCGACGAGTGCCGCGGTCGGGAAACAGGTGGCGGGGTCGGAGTTCTCGACGGTGAGGTCGTCGCCGTCGATGACGTGGCGCAAGCCGTGGGGGCCGTCGGTCATGAGCAGCGGTTCGATGCCGTAGCGCTCCATCCGCTCGGTGTGCCAGTGGTCGGCGCCCGAACAGAGGTCGGCTTTATCCTGTAGGGTCATCCCGGCGATCAGTGCGGTGAAATCCGCGGGGGTTGCGCTTTCCATAGCATGCTCCTTCTGTCAGGGTGCGGTTAGGTGGCCCTGTTCCGCGAGCCCCGGAAAACCGTGTTGCCGCAGCACCTCGTAGACGGTGACGGCGACGGCGTTGGAGAGATTGAGGCTGCGCGCGTCGTCCCGCATAGGCAGCCGCAGCGTCCGGTCGTAGTTTCGCGCCAACAGCGGTTCGGGCAGCCCGGCGTCCTCGCGCCCGAAGATCAGGTAACAGGGGTCGGGGTATGCGATGTCGCTGTAAACGCGGGCCGCCTTGGTCGACAGATAAAAAAAACACCCGTCGTTTTTGGCAAAGAAATCGGCGGTATCGCGGTAGTAGGTGATGTCGAGCAGGTGCCAGTAATCGAGCCCCGCGCGCTTGAGCTTGGCGTCGTCGACGCGGAACCCCATCGGCTCCACGAGGTGCAGCGCGGCGCCGGTCGCGGCGCAGGTGCGGGCGATGTTGCCGGTGTTCTGCGGAATCTGCGGTTCGATCAGGACGATATTCAGGTTCATCGCACGCCCAGCCGCTGGCCGAGGGAGGTGCGCTTGAGGGCGGGCTTGATGGCGGCGCTCAGCAGCAGCGAGGCGACGACGGCGATGACGCCGTTCGTCAGCGAGGTTGTCGATTTGATGACCAGCGTCGCGACGACGGTCTCGATCTCGAGCCCCAGAATCAGGTAGTCGCGGATGTAGTTTTTGACGGTGTACAGCACGACGTAGGTCAGCGAGCCGCACAGCGCGCCGATCAGCTGCCGCGCGCGGGAGGGGCCGTCCCAGTTCTCGTTTTTGATGGAGTAGATGATGGTGCCCGCCACAAACGCCATGGCGAATTTCATCAGGAACGTGATCCAGCACTCGGGCAGAAAGCGGGGATCGATCAAGTCGTAGAGCATCGAGCCGAACCCGGCCGCGAGGCCGCCGCGCAGCGGGCCGAACAGCAGCGCCGCGAGCAGGCACATCACGTTGCCGAAATGAATCATGGTCGAGCCGATGGGGGTGGGGATATCGATATGGATAAAGGTTCCGACAAAAACGAGCGCGGCCATGATGCCGACAACGACGATGCTCTGGATGTTGAAACCCTTCTTCTTCTGGGTCGGGTTGTTCATAAGGAACCTCCTGAAAACAGCGTATGTTTCGTTGCGAATCGGGCAATACTGGAAGAAAAAGACGAAAGAACAGGTGGGATGAAACCGGTGAGAGGAATGCTGCGGGGGAACCCCGTAATCATCGCCGCGGTGACGGCGGCTGCGCTGATGGGGATTGTGTGCATCGCGGTCAGCCGAATGCCGGCGCTGTGGATACGGCTGAAAGTTTAGTTCAACCATGGAAGAATTTTCTGCAACAACCGCGCTCCCGGTGAATATAGTTACTCGAGGGGAGGGCGGGTCATGAATCGGTTGGTGCTGCTGCGCTGCGGCCTGTTCGGGGCGGCGTCCTACAAGGAGATCGCGGTGCTGCTGGGCTGCCTCGGGGCGCGCACGCTGGCGCTGAAGGCGAACGCCTCGCTGTACTCCGACAGAATCGTGGTGGTTCTCTCGGGCTGCGCCGCCGCGAACGGACGCCGGTACGGGGAGAGCGACGTCATCCTCTCGGACGGGTATCCGCGCAGCGTCGAGGCGGACGCGGACTGCGAGCTGCTGCTGATCAGTCCGCGGCGCATCCAGGAGCTGTGCAGGAACGCCTGCTTTGCCCACCGCGCCGCCTTAAAAGGATTGGTCCGGCTGTCGATGGAATCGGAACCGATCCCGGTGTCGTAGCCTATACTAATTTATTATAATATTTTAAGGAGATCTTTGCAACTGATCGCGCATTGACATCACCCGGTGCTTGAGCTAGAATTAGAACAGCACAACAGAGATAAGGTGCGCTGGAATGCAGGATCAAAAAACGGACCGCGAACAAAGAAGGAAGTTGATTCGACAGAAGAAGCGGCGCAAAATGGTGGCCATGGCCATTGCGGCGCTCATTGTGGTGCTGCTGATTGTTCTGATCGTCGTGCTGGTGCGCTTTCTGACCCGCAAGAAACCGATCGACACGATCCAGATCGGCCCCACGAAGATCGAGGACGTCACCGATATCAAGCATGTGCCGCTCGTCTACGACTACGCCCAGCCCGTGCCGAAATCGGCGTCGGTCAGCGAGGACTACCTCAACCATGTGCTTTTTGTGGGCGACGCGCGGCTCGGCGGGTTCGGGCTGTACGGGATGATGCCGGGCGCCACCGTCATCTCAAGCGGCAGCGCCAGCGTCCGAAACGCGCTGGAACTGACCTACACCGACGGCGAGAGCCCCGTCTCCATGAAGGAGGCGCTCGAGCGCTTCGAGTACAGGGCCGTCTATCTGGTCTTTGGCATCACGGAGCTTGGCTGGAACGACAGCGACGCCTTTATTGCGGAATACGGCGCGCTCATCGACGCTGTCCGCGAGAAGCAGCCGGGCGCCGCGATCTACATCCACTTGATTGTGCCGGTCTCGGCGAACAAGAGCGGGAACCCCTCGTACCTGTCCAACGAGCGCATCGCGGGGTTTAATGTCAAGATTCAGGCGCTTGCCGTCGAGAAAAAAGTCTTTTTCCTCGACGCGAGCAGTGCGCTGTGTGAGAACGGCGCCTTGGTATCCAACCTGACGTCGGACGGCCTGCACTTCAACAAGGACGGCATGGCGGCATGGTATGAGTTCATTAAAACGCATTATGTATCAAAGGAGATTTACATCAATTGAAAAAGATTATAATACTGGCTCTGACCGCTGTGCTGGCGCTTTCGCTGGTCGCCTGCAGCGGACCCAAGGAGATTGACCTCGCGGCCGTCAAGACGGACATCGAGGGCGGAAATCTGTTTATCGACAGTTTCGTAAAGCTCAGCGACGAGAAGATCAACAGCGTCGCGCTGCTCGACACCACGCTGTGTGAAAGCGCCGAGTTCTACATCGGCAGCGGCGCAACGGGCGAGGAATACGGCCTGTTCAAATGCAAGGACGACAGTTCCGCGCAACAGCTGGTTCAGATGCTGGAGGCGCGCCGCGACGCCCAGAAAGAACTCTATGCGGGGTACGCCGTCGACGCCGTGCCGCGCATCGAGAACACCGTGATCCGCCGTTCCGGCGTGTACGTCGTCTACGTTTCGGCCGACAAGTACAACGAGGCGGCGACGATCGTCGGCAACCACTTCGACTGATTCTTTCTAAAACATACGGAAACCGGAGGCGCGCGTGTCTTCCGGTTTTCTTTTGCGGCAACCCGCAGGGGGGGGATTGTGTTTTCAACGGAACACGGCCGCGCCGGGACGCAGGATTTGTAAAAACAGCAGAAAACATCGAAAACGCGTTGCAAGCGCAGCCTTTTCGCGATATACTGAGTAATCGTCTATTGCTTTCGAGGTAGGGCAGATAGTTACTAGTTTGTAGTGACTAGTTATTAGTTTCGCTCCGCGAAAGCTGGTAAAGGTCAAGAACTTAACTCCATCCAGTTCGCCGCAGTCTATTCCTAATGGGGTTTGGGGGCGCAGCCCGGGTAGTTGCTAGTTGTTAGGCGTTAGTTGTTAGTTTCGCTCCGCGAAAGCTGGAAAAGGTCAAGAACTTAACTCCATCCAGTTCGCCGCAGTCTATTCCTAATGGGGTTTGGGGGCGCAGCCCCCATATCAATTTGGGTGGGTGGGCGGGTAAGCCAAGGCGGCGAACGGCTGGTAGTGACTAGATTCTAGTGATTACATACAAACTAGCAACAACCCGGTTTTTCCCCGAGCCGGACAACTACAGAAATCTCCTATAGAAATGCAAAGAATAAACACTTGAAAAGAGGTTCCGGAATGAAAAACACCGAAAAAACCATGGAAAAAATCGTTGCGCTGTGCAAGAACCGCGGGTTCGTCTACCCGGGCAGCGAGATCTACGGCGGTTTGGCCAATTCGTGGGATTACGGCCCGCTCGGCGTGGAGTTCAAGAACAACGTCAAGCGCGCGTGGTGGAAAAAATTCATTCAGGAAAACCCGTACAACGTCGGATTGGACAGCTCGATCCTGCTCAATCCGCAGGTCTGGGTCGCGAGCGGCCACGTCGTCAACTTCAACGATCCGCTCATCGACTGCAAGGGCTGCAAGATGCGCCTGCGCGCCGACCATCTGCTCGAGGCGAACGACATCAACCCCGCCGGCTGGACCAACGACCAGATGAGCGCCTATATCGCCGAAAACAAGATCCCCTGTCCCCACTGCGGCAAGACGGATTTTACCGGCATCCGGAAATTCAACATGATGTTCAAGACGCACCAGGGCGTCACCGAGGACAGCGCGACCGAGCTCTATCTGCGGCCCGAGACGGCGCAGGGCATCTTCGTCAACTTCAAGAACGTCCAGCGCACGACGCGCCGCAAGATCCCGTTCGGCGTCGGCCAGATCGGCAAATCGTTCCGCAACGAGATCACCCCCTGCACCTTCATCGTCCGCACGCGCGAGTTCGAGCAGATGGAGATGGAGTTTTTCTGCAAGCCCGGCACCGAGCTCGAGTGGTTCGACTACTGGCGCAGTTTCTGCCGCGACTGGCTGCTGGCGCTCGGCCTCAACGAAACGAATTTGCGTATGCGCGACCACGACAAAGAGGAGCTCTCCCACTACTCCAACGCGACGACCGACTTCGAGTATCTGTTCCCGTTCGGCTGGGGCGAGCTGTGGGGCGTCGCGAGCCGCACCGACTTCGACCTGACCGCGCACCAGAAAGCCAGCGGCGAGGCGATGGAGTATTTCGACGCCGAGAGCGGCGAGCGGTTTATCCCCTGCGTCATCGAGCCGGCGCTGGGCGTCGAGCGCGCGTTGCTGACCTTCCTGTGCGACGCCTACGACGAGGAGGATCTCGGCGAGGGCGATTCGCGCGTCGTGCTGCGGCTGCATCCGGCATTGGCGCCGATGAAGGCGTGCGTGCTGCCGCTCTCGAAAAAGCTGGCCGAGGGCGCCGAGCGGGTGCGCGCACTGTTGGCCAAAGATTTCATGGTCGACTACGACGAGAGCGGCTCGATCGGCAAGCGCTACCGCCGGCAGGACGAGATCGGAACGCCGGTCTGCGTCACCTACGACTTCGACAGCGAGACCGACGGCTGCGTGACGCTGCGCGACCGCGACACGATGGAACAGCGCCGCGTCAAAATCGAGGAAGTCCCCGCCGAAATCGCCGCGATGCTCGCGTTTTAGGTGCTAGTGACCAGTGATTAGTTCCTAAATTCAAGTAGTTGCTAGGCGCTAGTCATTAGATGCTGTGAATTGTCAAGTCAAGTGCAACAGTAGGGGAAAAAGAGCTCAGAAGGGGAACGAAAGCCAAAGCGTTTTCTGGGGCGATTGTTGATAAGATCAACAGCGCGATCGATTTGGTCTTGAGAGAGCTGCGAAAAAGAA
>JAVBVJ010000160.1:0-7536 GCA_031554355.1 Oscillospiraceae bacterium | reverse complement strand
CAGTACCCGATGGGGACACTCGAGGAACTGGGGTTGCTCAAAATGGACTTCCTCGGCCTGCGGACGCTGACGGTGATCAGCGACACCGAGGTCAATGTGCGCAAACGGCTGCCGGATTTTCGCACCGACGACATTCCGCTCGATGACGCCGAAACATTTAAAATGCTCTCCGCCGGAAACACGGTCGGGGTGTTCCAGTACGAGTCGGGCGGCATGAAAAACGTGCTGATGGGGCTGAAGCCGACGAAATTCGAGGATCTGGTTGCGGTCGTGTCGCTCTACCGGCCCGGCCCGATGGAGTCGATCCCGGCCTACATCGAGAACAGCAAGCACCCCGAGCGCATCCGTTACAAGACGCCGGAACTGGAACCGATTCTGAATCTGACCTACGGCGTCATCGTCTACCAGGAACAGGTCATGCAGATCTTCCGCGACCTCGCGGGGTTCAGTTACGGACAGGCCGACCTGGTGCGTCGCGCGATGTCCAAGAAAAAGCACGAGGTCATGGAGGAAGAGGGCAGAATCTTCATCTACGGCAGCGACAAGCCCGGAAAGAGCTGCGACGGCTGCCTGAAACGCGGGATTCCGGAGACGGTCGCGAAAGAGATCTACGCCGACATGGCGGGTTTCGCGTCCTACGGCTTCAACAAAAGCCATGCCGCGCCCTACGCGCTGCTGGCCTACCAGACCGCCTACCTGAAATGTCACCACCCCGTCGAGTACTTCGCGGCGCTGCTGACCAGCGTGCTGGAGAGCACCGGCAGTGTCATCGAGTACATATCGGAGTGCCGCGCGCTCGGCATCGAGGTGCTGCCGCCGGACATCAACATCAGCAGCCACGGTTTTACGGTGGACGGCAAGAAGATCCGTTTCGGGCTGCTGGCGATCAAGAGCGTCGGCTACAACCTGATTGCGTCGATCCTCCGCGAGCGTGAGCAGGGCGGCGCTTTCACCTCCTTTTTGGATTTCTGCAAGCGGACACATGCCACCGAGCTCAACAAGCGCGCGCTGGAGGCACTGATCAAATGCGGTTGCTTCGACAGCTTCAAGGTACCGCGCCGCTGCATGGTGCTGGGCATGGACAGCGTCATCAAGGCCATCGACGACGAGGAGCGTTCCAATCTCTCGGGGCAGCTCGACCTGTTCCAGACCGAGGCCGCGAGCGACAAAAAGAACGAGGCCGTGCTGCCCGACGTCCCGGAGTTTGAGCTCGGCGAGATGCTCAACATGGAGAAGGAACTGACGGGGCTGTACCTGACGGGGCATCCATTGCTGAAATACAACGAATTCGCCAAGAAAAATATCCCGCGGAATATCCGAGAATTTCTGGTCGACGACAACGCCTCGTTCGACAATCTGGACGTCGATCTGCTCGTGACGATCGCGTCGGTGCGCATCAAGGTGACCCGCAGCAACACGACGATCGCCTTCGTGAACATCGAGGATCTGACCGGCGTGCTCGAGATGATGGTGTTCTCGACGGTGCTGGAGAAATACGCGAAGTACCTGAAAGAAAACAACATCGTCGTTGTGCGCGGCCGGCTGTCCGTCAAGGAAGACGAGGAGATTAAGCTGATCTGCCGGGATATCTTCGCGGTGGAGGAGTACCGGCCCGACAGCGCCCCGCGCGCCTACCGCGCGTCGAATCCCTCACCCGCCGCAGCGAAACCGGATACCATCGCAGGCGGCAAATTGTATCTGCGCTTCGACAGCGCGGACGACCCAATGATCGAGCGCGCGAAAGCGCTGCTGAGCATCTTCAACGGAACGATTCCGGTGCATTTCTTCTACTCCGATTCCCGCGAAAATGTCCGCGTGCCCAGCATCTATTGGGCCGAGCCGTCCGATATACTAAAAAGTGAACTGGAATCACTGCTGGGCAGCGACCGGGTCATCTATAAATAAGGAGTGTGTATGGGTAAAAAAGTAAAGACCATCGGGATTCTGACGAGCGGAGGAGACGCTCCGGGCATGAACTGTGCCATTCGTGCCGCGACCCGTGCTGCGTTGTATAAAGGAATGCGGGTTATGGGTATTCGCAGAGGTTACGCCGGACTGATGGCGGGGGATATCTTCGAGATGCATGTCCGCAGTGTTTCGGAAATCATTCACCGCGGCGGAACGATGCTGTACACGGCGCGCAGCAAGGAGTTTGCGACGGTGGAGGGCGTCGACAAGGCGCGCGAGGTCTGCGTCGAGAACGGCATCGAGTCGCTCATCACGATCGGCGGCGACGGAACGTTCCGCGGCGCGCTGGATCTGTGCAACGTCGGTATTCCCTGTGTCGGCATTCCCGGCACCATCGACAACGACATCGCGTGCAGCGACTACACGATCGGATTCGACACCGCGATGAACACCGCGATGGAGATGATCGACAAACTGCGCGACACCACCCAATCCCACTCCCGCTGCAGCGTCGTGGAGGTCATGGGGCGGCACGCCGGTTTTCTGGCGCTCGATGTCGGCGTCGCGTGCGGCGCGCTGACAATTCTGGTGCCGGAGATCGAGTACGACATCGACCGCGACATCGTCAACCGCATGCTGCACACGCAGCATACCGGAAAGAAACACTTTATCATCATCATGGCCGAGGGCTGCGGCAGCTCTACCGTGCTGGCGGAGGAGATCGAGCGCATCACCGGCGTCGTCACGCGGGCGACGATTCTGGGCCACGTTCAGCGCGGCGGCGCGCCGACGACCCGCGACCGCGTCATGGCGAGCTCGATGGGTTTCCACGCCGTCAACCTGTTGGAGAAGGGCATCGGGAACCGCGTCGTTGCCTACAAACACGGCGAGATCACCGACTTCGATATCAAAGAGGGTCTCGCGATGAAGAAGACGATCGACCGCGAATTGTTTGAGATGTCCCAGATGATTTCTGTATAGCACATCCCCCGGCAACGGCGAAAAGCCTGATTGCCGGGGGATGATTGCACTGTAAAGGAAAAAAGATTGACAAGTGAACTGCTTTGCGATAAAATACGGAGTGTAAAGCAAGAATACTTTACAAAGGTGGGTTGTTTATCAAAAAGCTGGACATGGTAAAACTGATTGACACCTATGCCCCGATGCTGACCGAAAAACAGCGGGAAGTCCTCGAACTGTACTACTTTGAGGATCTCTCGTTGGCGGAGATCGCCCAGAACAGCGGTATCTCCCGGCAAGGCGTCCACGATGCGATCAAGCGCGGGGAGTGCAGTATTCTGGAGCTGGAGAACCAGCTGGGCGTCGTGCAGCGCAACACGATCATCGGCGCGATGTGCGCGCAGATTACACAGGATATCGAGAATATCCGGTCGCTGAACCAGAGCGCCAACCGGGACGCGATCAACGAGTCCATAACCCGTATTGAATCTGCGGTACAGGAAATAAACCGGTAGTGGTAACGAGATGGCTTTTGAGGGATTGACCCAAAAACTGAATAAAGTCTTTTCGAAGCTT
The DNA here is from genome assembly GCA_031554355.1 of Oscillospiraceae bacterium. Taxonomy (GTDB): domain Bacteria; phylum Bacillota; class Clostridia; order Oscillospirales; family Ruminococcaceae; genus JAVBRN01. Next base: position 4,092 of record JAVBVJ010000160.1, on the reverse strand, counting down.
AAAGGACGCGGAAAGCTGAGCGAAGCCGACATCAAGGAAGCGATGCGCGAGGTGCGCCTCGCGCTGCTGGAGGCCGACGTCAACTACAAGGTCACGAAGAGCTTTGTCGAGTCCGTCTCGGCGCGTGCGGTCGGCGAGGAGGTTCTCCGAAGCCTGACGCCGGCGCAGCAGGTCATCAAGATCGTCAACGACGAGCTGACCTCGCTGATGGGCAGCGGCGCGCGAGAGATCAAACTGAACAGCAAACCGCCGACCATCATCATGATGTGCGGCTTACAGGGTTCCGGCAAGACGACGCACTGCGCAAAACTTGGAAAATTCTATAAAAACGCCGGAAGAAGACCGCTTCTGGTCGCCTGCGACGTCTACCGCCCGGCCGCGATCGACCAACTGATAATTGTGGGGGAGACCGCCGGGGTTCCGGTGTTCGAGATGGGACAGGGCGATCCGGTTGCGATCGCGAAGAAGGGCGTGGCGCACGCGAAGGATTACGGCAACGACATCGTGATTCTCGATACCGCCGGCCGCCTGCACGTCGATCAGGAGCTGATGGACGAGCTCAAGCGCATGAAATACGCCGTGTCCGTCGACGAGACGGTGCTGGTGGTCGATTCGATGACCGGACAGGACGCCGTCAACGTCGCGGAGCAGTTCAACGACGCGATCTCGATCGACGGCGTGATCATCACCAAGCTCGACGGCGACACCCGCGGCGGCGCGGCACTGTCTGTGCTGTCCGTGACCGGAAAACCGATCTATTTCGCGGGTATCGGCGAGAAGATCGACGATCTTGAAATCTTCCACCCCGAGCGCATGGCGTCGCGGATTTTGGGCATGGGCGACATGCTGACGCTGATCGAGAAGGCGGAGCAGGCGGTCGAGACCGAAAAAGCGGAACAGATCGCAAAAAAGATGCGCACCGGTTTCGATATGAACGATCTGCTGGACCAGTTCGAGTCACTGCGTAAAATGGGAAACCTGCAGCAGGTCATGGCGATGATGCCCGGCGGCGCCGATATTCCGCCCGAGGCGATCGACGAGGGCGCGTTCCGCAGAACCGAGGCGATCATCTTATCGATGACGTTGGCCGAGCGCTCCAAACCGTCGATCATCAGCCCCTCCCGCAAGCGCAGAATCGCGGCGGGCAGCGGCACCAAGGTGGAGGACGTCAACCGTCTGTTGCGTCAGTTCGAGCAGATGACGAAAATGATGAAGCAGATGAACCGAAAAGGGAAGCGCCGCAACGCCATGAACTTCGGCAACAAGCAGTTCCCGTTCTAAAGGTTATTTACCGAGTCAATCGGTTAGTAAATTATGTATCTCTATTGGAGGAAATAGAATATGGCAGTCAAGATCAGATTGCGCCGTATGGGCGCAAAAAAGAACGCTTTCTACCGCATTGTCGTCGCGGACAGCCGTTTTCCGCGTGACGGACGCTTTATCGAGGAGATCGGTTACTACGATCCGAATCAGGAGCCGAGCCTTGTAAAAGTGGATGCAGAGAAAGCAAAGGAATGGATCAAAAACGGCGCGCAGCCGACGGATACCGTGAAAGCTCTGCTGAAAAAGCAGGGTGTGATCTAGGTCTGGAGGGAATATGAAAGAACTACTGGAATCCATCGCGGCCGGCCTCGTCGAGGATAAGGCGGCGGTGAAGGTCACGGTCGACGAACCCAACGAGGAGGGCGTCATTGTCTTCCACCTGAACGTCGCCGAGTCCGACATGGGCCGCGTCATCGGCAAGCAGGGCAGAATCGCCAAGGCGATCCGCACCGTGATGCGCGCCGCGGCAGTCCGCAACAACCTGAAAATCATGATAGAAATCGACTAGAACAATCGGGCGGAATCTTCCGCCCGATTCTAATAGGGAAGCAATGAAAGCTTTTTTGGAAATCGGCAAGGCTGTGACGACGCACGGCCTGCTGGGTGAATTAAAAATCTACCCGTGGTGCGACACCGCGGAGGATCTCTGTCGTCTGAGGCGGCTCTATCTAGACGCGTCCGGCACGAAACCGCTGGACATCGCCCGCGCCCGCGCGCACAAAAACATGGCGCTGGTCCAGTTTTCGGGCATCGAGAGCGTCGAGACGGCGCGCAAGCTGATCGACACGGTCTTTTACGCCGCGCGGGCGGATCTCACACTCGACGACGGCGCGTTCTTTATCGCCGATGTGATCGGGCTTAGGGCGGTCGACGCCGACGATCCCGCCATCCTCTTCGGCACCGTCACCGATTACACCGAAAACGGCGCGCACGGCGTGTTTCATCTCCAAAAGCCGGACGGCGCGGCAGCAATGGTGCCGAACGTCGCCGAGATGGTGCGCGCGGTCGATGTCGCGGGCGGAAAAGTTCTGATGAAACCGATCAAGGGGTTGTTGGACGATGCGGATTGATATACTGACACTGTTCCCGGAGCTCTGCGACAGCTACACGCGCGAGAGCATCATCGGCCGCGCCATCGCCGCGAAGAAACTGGAAATCTTCTGCCACAACATCCGGGACTACACGCTGAACAAGCAAAAACAGGTCGATGACGCGCCGTACGGCGGCGGTCACGGCATGATTCTGAATGCGCAGCCGATCTATGATTGCTTCATGGCGGTCTGCGACCAGACCAAATCCCGCCCGCATCTGATCTATATGTCGCCGGCGGGCGCCGTCCTCACACAACAGCGTATCATCGAGCTTGCGCGGCTGGACAATATCGCGATCCTGTGCGGCCACTATGAGGGCGTCGACGAGCGCGTACTGGAAGAAATCGTCGACGAGGAGATCTCGATCGGGGATTTTGTCGTGACCGGCGGGGAGCTGCCCGCGCTGATGCTCGCGGACGGCATCGCGCGGATGTGCGACGGCGTTCTGTCCGAAGCGCAGGGCTTCGAGAAAGAGAGTCACTTCAGCGGATTGCTCGAACACCCGCACTACACCCGACCCGACGTCTGGCGCGATCGCGCCGTCCCCGAGGTGCTGCTCTCCGGCCACCACGCCAATATCGAAAAATGGCGTCAGGAGCAGTCGGAACAGCGCACTGAGGCGCGCCGTCCGGACCTGTGGAAAGCTTACCGGAAACGTTTTCAACAGTGAGTTGTTGATAATAGTTGTTGAAAAACTACATGATTGTTGAAATTATTGCAGTCGAATTGCACAAACGGGGTGCCTTGAACCGATGCTTTTATAGAAAACACCCCAAAAAGCGATAAAGCACCGATTTGTTAGTTGCGCATCCGACAAAAATATAATATCATGGTAGCAAGTCACTTACTTTTAGGGAGATACGACATGATAGTTAAAGAGGTTACAGTAGAGAATCAGGTGGGACTGCACGCGCGTCCGGCCACGTTCTTTATTCAGAAAGCCAACGAATATAAATCGTCCATCTGGGTGGAGAAAGAGGAGCGCCGCGTCAACGCCAAAAGTCTGTTGGGTGTTCTCTCACTCGGAATCGTCGGCGGAACCCCGATTCGCATCATCGCGGACGGCAGCGACGAAGTGGCGGCGGTTGAAGGCTTGGTGAAACTTATTCACTCGGGATTAAACGAGTAATCAGAATTCGTCGGAACGTCTTTAGTCGCAAGATTAAGGACGTTTTTTTCGTCTTAATTGTTGACATCGAACCGTGCTTTTGATAATATCAATTGGTATCACAAAGTACGATTTCCCTCTATTGGGGCCTTTAGCTCAGTTGGTCAGAGCAACCGGCTCATAACCGGTCGGTCCGGGGTTCAAGTCCCTGAAGGCCCACCAAACTCATAGGGGCATAGCTCAGCTGGTAGAGCAGCGGTCTCCAAAACCGCGTGCCGAGGGTTCAAATCCTTCTGCCCCTGCCACTCGTCGCGGACTTCACTTTAGTTCGCGACGATTTTATTTGGCTAGTTTGGTTAAAATCGCCGCTCACGCGTTCCGTCGCTCCTCGTTGTTCCGCGAAAGGTCCCGCTCGACTCACCTGCTCGTTTGACAAGCGCCCTCGCGACGGTTCGCTGACGCTACCAACCTTTCGCGGTAGGGCAAGGGCAAGTTCAAGAGCATCGCGGACTTCACTTTAGTTCGCGACGCGCCGCCCACAGGACTAGGTTTCGCCGTCGCATCACTAGT
>JAVBVJ010000088.1:0-8566 GCA_031554355.1 Oscillospiraceae bacterium | reverse complement strand
ATAAAGCGCGGAGAGAATCGCGCTACGAGAACTGTAAGGTCAAGGGAAATTAGGAAGATTGAAGCGCCGCTGTGGATGCAGCGGCGCGCGGGTGCGAATCATTGTGGTTTTGCGCTAAAACAGCTGCCCGTAGACCCAGGTGAGCGGCAGTATAAAGATCAGCGAGGGCAGAATATTTACCAGCGTAAACTGCTTGATACCGGACAGCGTCAGCCCCGCCGCAATCGTGACGAGACCGCCGCACGCGATGAAGTTCTGAAACTGCTGGACGTCGATGGCATCCCGGCCCAACAGTCCGACAAAGAAAAACGCGATCAGCACCGCCAGCTGCGGCAGGGCGATCAGCCCCACCGCAAGGCCCAGCGACGCCGAGAAAATGATCGCGGTAAAAAAGTCTAAAAAAGCTTTGGAGATCAAGAAAGAGCTGTCGCCGACGACCCCCTCCATAATGGCGCCGTAGATGCCCATGCTGCTGGCACAGAACATGACCGCAAGCGTCACGAACGTCTGCAGGTCGAAGTGGTCTTTGTCGAAGGGCAAGGCCGAGAGCGCCTTTGAAAACAGCTTTGAGATGTGGATGTTCAGCTGCAGCAGTTCGCCGAGCAGCGCGCCGAGGATCGTGGAGAGCACCACGGCCGGCATCGCGGTCGCGCGGGTGACGGCGATGATGCCGAGCCCGACGGCGCACAGCCCGAAAACCGTTGTCAGGCTGGTTTTGATCCGCTCCGGGATCTTTTTCGAGAACAGCGATCCGCCGATACCGCCCACCGCGACCGCCGCGACATTGATGAATACTCCAATTGGCATGATTCTCTCTTCTATTCTATGAATTTGTCGAACGAAACAGCGCGGCACCGACGCGCAGTTCTATTCATCATAGCGGAAAAGCGAAGAGATAACAAGATCGTTATTAGAGACTAGTTGAGTACTGTTCTGATTTCAAGCTTGCGCGCTGTTTTCCGGTGGAGAATCGTCAATGGTAGTCTAAGGACAAGGCAATCGCATCCTCGAAACACAAACGCCGCTGTATCCGCAGCGGCGTTTCAACTGCCTTATTTCCCTTGACCTACAACAATTTTGCAACTATTCCCAACGCTTTTTTCCCGCCCTTTATCCAATGTGCCGCGCGCCGCGGCACTGCTATTCACTAGTGACTAATCACTAATAACTAGTCACTATCCGGAACGGCAAAAGAGGGCGGACACTGCGTGCCCACCCTCTTTACGTCCTTTTCCGTTCCGGCTATTGCTCTGTCCAGTGCTGCTCGATCAGGTCGGCGAGGCGCGCGGTGTCTCCGCGCTCGAATGCGGCGCAGAGCTCGGTGTGCTCGGCGTTGGAGTGCGCGAACGTCCCGAACGGGCTCGCGTCCTCGATGTAGGTGTGGGGGATGTGGCTGAATACGATGGCGTTCAGCGTCTCGACCAACGCGCGGTTGGGGCAGCGCGCGGCGTAGATCTCGTGGAACAGCGCCTGATTCTGGGTGTAGTCGGCGAGGTTCTCGAAACGGATCGCGAGCTCCATCTTGGCGACGCACTCCCGCATGCGCTTGAGGTCCTCGGGCGTCAGGTGCGGCGCGGCGAGCACCGCGACCCGCCGGTCGAGCCAGCCGATGACCTCCAGAATCTCGCGGCTCTTTTGGGGGTCGGCGCGCCCGACGAAGAAGCCGCGGCGCGGCACCTTCTCGACGACGCCCTCGCAGGCGAGCGCGGTCAACGCCTCGCGCACCGGCGTGCGGCTGACGCCGAGCACGGCGGCGACCGACTCCTCCGGAATCTTGTCGCCCGGGCGGAACGTCCCGCGCTGCACGTTCTCGGAGACGTAGTCGTAGATACGGTCTTTCAGCAGTTTTTGCGACATAGTTTTAACCCTGTTGATCGGCGCCGATCTGCCGGATGCGCCCCTCGTTTAAACCCTTGACGTAGCGGCGGATGTACAGGCAGGCGGCGATGCCGAAAAACGCGATGACGATGAAGATCAGGAACAGGACGCGGAATCCGGCGTTGCCCCGGCTGTCGAGAATGGAACCGAACAGCGGAAAGAGCAGGTCGGGGGTGTAGCCGAGAATCGAGATGATGCCGATCACCGTGCCGGTGATGAAGGTCGGAATCTTGGCCTCGCGCAGCACCGAGAACATGACGCCGTAGGACATGCCGGAGATGGCGCCGGGCAGCAGGCTGATGACCAGCACCAGCCAAAGCGGCAGCCCGCCCGGCATAAACGCGACAAACGCGAACAGCGCCGCCAGCACCACAAAGAAGAACGCCAGCAATTTGCTCGTCGACTTAAAGACCTTGTCGGCCAAAAAACCCGCGATCGGGGTCAGCATGGGCAGCACGTAGGAGCGGACGACCCCCACCAGCGAGGCGGACTCGAGGTCGACGCCGTACACCTGGGTCAGGAAGGGGTTGAAGTAGGTGTTTCCTGCGACGCGCAGCCCGTACACCGCGAAGATGCACAGCGACAGAATCCACAGAATCGGCGAGCGCAGCACCTTGCCGACGTAGCGGAACTCGAACTTTTCCTGCGGCCCGGTCGCGGCGGCGGGCGCGGCGTCCTTGTAGACGAACAGGATCAGCAGGCCGGGCAGGAAGGCGGCGGCCGCACTGATGTAGCTGACCGCGCGCATCCCGGCGACGGGATCGGCGAACCGCCCGTAGACGCCGACGAGCAGGAAGTTGACCGCCGCGCTGATGACGGCGGAGATGAGCGCGTAGATGCCGAAGATGCGCGCGCTGTTCGTCTCGTCGCCGAGGCTCGCGACCGCCTTGACCAGCGCCGCCCAGTACGCGAACGCGCTGGTGACGCCGAACAGCCCCCAGATGACGAGCGCGACCGTGAAGTTCATGGTTATGCCGACCGCGGCGCACAGCACCGCGTGGGCGAACAGCGAGATGACCAGAATCTTTTTGACCGAGTAGCGGTCGGCGAGCAGACCGCCCGGAATGTACAGAATCATGCACACGACCGTGTAGACAGCGATCATCTGCCCCTGCTGCGCGTTCGTGATGTTGAAGGCCAGCAGCAGCGGATCGTAAAGCGTGTACTTGATGTAGACGAGCGCGTAGATGCAGGCGTAACTGAAGGAGAACGAGAACAGCGACAGAACAAGGCGCAGCCGGTTTTGCTTCATAATAACTCCTCCTTAATCTTACAGGTCGGGGGTGTCGAAGGTGTCGGGCGCGAAGATCTCCTCCGCGACGGCGCGGGGCATGCGGTTTTGCTTTTTCGCCTCGTGGTAGACGAGCCGGACGTCCTTGCGCACAATCGATTCGACGTCGTCGCAGGCGGCCTGCAGGTCCTTGCCGATGGTGTTGAAGATGATGACGTCGTAGTAGCGCGTCGCGCCGAGATTGACCGTGAAATCGACGCCGACATCGATGCCCTTTTTAAAGAAGATGGCGTCCGCCTCGGGGGTGGTGCAGATGTTGGCGCCTTCGGCGATGACCCCGGCCTTGACGCGGTCGGCGTTGCCGGCGTGCAGCACGTCCTCGAGCGCGGCGGGAATCAGGATGTCGCAGTCGACGTCGAGCCAATCGCCGCCCGGCAGTTGTTGGTAATTCGCGGGCAGACTGGCGCGGTCCATGACGCCCGGCGCCGTGCGGTGGTCGAGCAGCAGATCGATGTCGATGCCGTCGGGACAGGCGACAACGCCCTCGGCGTCCGCGATGCCGACGACGGGATACCCCATCGCGCGCAACTTGTAGGCGCAGGATGCGCCGAGACAGCCGAACCCCTGAATCATCACACGGCCGCCGCCGCTTTTCCCGGTGCGCAGACGCCACAGTTCGTCGGCGCCGAACGCGACGCCGTACCCCGTGATCATGTCGTACGCCGTGAAGCGGTCGACGGTGTGGGTCACCATCTCGTCGTGATTCACGAGCCCGAGCTGGACGGCCGGGTCGGCGTACATATCCTTCGTGAGCGGGGTGCGCAGCCCAATGTCCTCCCAGATGCGGAACATGTCGTTCGCGTCGACGCCGAGATCGCCGCCGAGATTGACGCCGTGCAGCATCATCGGCGCCATCGCGATGTTGAAGCGCTTGAGCACCTCTTTGGCGTCCGGCGCGCGGTGGTCGTAGGCGATCCCGGCCTTGCAGCCGCCCGTCGTGACCGACTCGCACGCCTTGTACTTGTAGGCCATCGCCCGCGCGAGGCGGTAGACCTCCTCGGGCGTCACGGACGGGTGCATGCGGGTGCCGCCGCTGCAAAAATGCCGCACAAAATTGTAGACCGCAAGCCACCCCACCGCGGTGCTCTCGGTGTCGTGCCACTCGAGCAACAGGTAGGGCGCGTGGTGCGTCGCGTCAAATTGAATGTTCATTGATTCCTCCGATATACAATATACAAAACTTAGCTAAAGCATACCAAAGCGGGGCTTGCGGTGTCAATTTCCCGCGGGCGAATTTCCGATATGCACAAGCGGGAACGCGATTATTTGGTGATTATTGCGCGGATTATCCCTTGACAAAGAAGCATGGTTTTTCATAGAATTTTATTATAGATTATACAAAATACAATTTCGACCCGAAGAGGAACAGCATGTTGAAAGCTCAGGTAGATTCCGAGAAGTGCAAGGGGTGCCGTCTCTGTGTCGCGGCGTGCCCGAAAAGCGCGATCCGCGCGCTCGAGACGCTGAACCGCCGCGGCGCGCCGATTGTCGCGGTGGACCGGGCGCTTTGCATCGGGTGCGGGGCGTGCTACGCGACGTGCCCGGATTATGTGTTCGTGATTGTCGAGGAGGCGCGCGATGAGTAAGATCTTGATGAAGGGCAACGAGGCGCTGGCCGAGGGCGCATTGCGCGCGGGCTGCCGCTTCTACGCCGGATACCCGATCACGCCGCAGAGCGAGATTCTGGAGTACATGGCCGCCGAGATGCCGACGCGCGGCGGCACGTTCTTTCAGGGCGAGTCCGAGATCGCGAGCATCAGCATGGTCTGGGGCGCGAGCGCGGCCGGTGTCCGCGCCATGACCAGCTCGTCGGGGCCGGGATTCTCGCTGAAACAGGAGGGCATCGCGTACCTCGCGTCCTACGGGCTGCCGGCGGTGGTCGTCAGCGTCATGCGCTACGGCGTCGGCGGCGGCGACATCACGCAGGGGCAGGACAGCTACCTGCAGGCCGTCAAGGCGGGCGGCAACGGCGACTACCGGCTGATTGTGCTGGCGCCGAACTCGGTCGGCGAGTGCGCCGCGTTCACGTACGAGGCGTTCGATCTCGCCGAGCGGTACCGCAACCCGGTATTGATTTTAAGCGATGGCGCGGTCGGCCAGATCACCGAGCCCTGCGTACTACCGGAACCGCGCGAACACGACATCGACCGCTACGACTGGAGTATCCGCGGGCGGGGTCCGGGCGAAAAGAAGAACAAGGTCACGAACCTCAACTGGTACTGGGGTGACCGCGAGTGGGAGCGCTTTGTGCGCGAGAAGTACGACGCCATTGCCGCCGAACAGCAGCGGTGGGAGAGCATTCAGACTGAAGACGCCGAGCTGATTCTGGTCGCGTTCGGCATCTCGTCGCGGGTCTGCAAGAAGGCGGTGCAGCTGGCGCGCGCCGAGGGCATGCGGCTGGGGCTGATCCGCCCGATTACGCTGTGGCCCTACCCGCGCAAGGCTTTTGAGAATCCGCCGGCGGATCTGCGCGGCTACCTGTCGGTTCAGATGGACATCACGGGCCAGATGGCCGAGGACATCTGCCTCGCCGACCGCTTCCGCCACCCGGTATACACCCACTCGACCGCCATCGACATCCCGCGCGCCGGGGATATTATTCAGAAAGCGCGCGACATCCTCGCCGGACGCGTCGCGCCGAAGGAGGTGCTGTGATGCCTGCTAGAAGAATTCCGTCCACGATCATCGGCGAGACCGCCTACTGCGGCGGCTGCGGGCACGGCGTCATTCAACGGCTGATCGCCGAGGCGCTCGACGAGCTCGACCTCGCCTGCAGCGTGATCAACGTCGTCGACATCGCGTGTTGTTTCTGGTCGCTCGATACGCTGGATTTCGACGGCATCGCGGGTCCCCACGGGCGCTGCGCCGCCGTCGCGACCGCGGTCAAGAAGGCGCGGCCCGACACGACGGTCTTTGTCCACGCGGGCGACGGCGCCTCCTACTCGATCGGGTTTCTGGAGACGACCTACGCCGCGCTGCGCGACATCCCAATCACGATGATCGTCGTCAACAACGGCAATTTCGGTATGACCGGCGGCCAGATGAGCCCCGCGACCACGATGCTCGGCCAGCGCACGACGAGCTCGCCGCGCGGGCGGGAGCGGGCGCTGCACGGCGGCCCCGCCGATTTCCTCCGGACGCTCGCGTCCTACGACATCGCGTTCGCGGCGCGCGGCGCACTGTACAACGTCAAAGAGATCAACACGACGAAGTCCTACATCAAAAAGGGGTTCGTCAACCAGCGCGAGAACAAAGGGTTCTCGGTCATCGAGGTGCTGTCGCCCTGCCCGACCAACTGGGGGCTGTCGGCGGTCGACGCCAACGCGCGGCTCCGGGACGACATCGCTGAATTTTTTGCGCCCGGCATCTACACAGACAGGGGAGGCGAATAGCATGGATCTGATTTTTTCGGGGTTCGGCGGGCAGGGCGTCCTGACCGCGGGCATGCTCGCCGCCACGGCGGGCGCCGCGCTGAATAAACAGGTGCTCTGCTACCCCTCCTACGGCTCCGAGATGCGCGGCGGCACCGCGAACTGCTCCGTCATCATCGACGACGACGAGATCGGCTCGCCCGCGCTGGAAAACTGCGACATCCTGGTCGCCATGAACGAGCCGTCGCTCGACAAGTTCTGCGGCGCGGTGCGCCCCGGAGGCCACATCATCGTCAACACCGCGTTGACCCCGCCGGACTACCCGTTTCCGGCATCCGCGCAGGTCACCCGCGTCGACGCCGACGGTATCGCCGCAGCCGAGGGCAACGCGCGCGGCGTCAATCTCGTGATGCTGGGCGCGCTTCTGGCCGCGACGGGGCTGTTTGAGCGCGATTTCTTCGCGCGGCAGGTCGACGACTATTTCGCGCACAAGGGAAAAACGAACCCGCGCAACCGGCCCTGCATCGAAGCGGGGTTTCGCGCGGCAGAGGAGGCAAACGCATGAACCTTTCTTCTCTGCTTCGGCCCGCCGCCGTCGCGGTGGTCGGCGCCAGCGAGCGTGAGGGCAGCTTTGGCGGCGACACCTGCCGCAACATGATGATGTACGCGAAAAACATCGATCACGTCTATTTCGTCAACCCGACCCGCGACACCGTGTTTGGGCGGCGGTGCTGGAATACGCTGTCCGAACTGCCGGAGGCGCCCGAGCTGATCATTGTATGCCTGCCGCAGGACGCCATCCCCGATCTGCTGCGCGAGGCGGCCTCGGTCGGCTGCCGCGCCGCCGTCGTCTTTGCGAGCGGGTACGGCGAGACCGGCCCCGCCGGGAAAGAGAAGGAGCGCGCGCTGACCGCATTGTGCGACGAACTCGGCATCGCGCTGACGGGCCCCAACTGCGCGGGGTTCGCCAACTTCACCGACGGCGTCTACGCCTTCGCGTTTATCACCGAGGAGCGCGACCGCTGCGGCAACATCGGGCTGGTCTCCCAGAGCGGGCAGATCTGCCTGTCGGCGCTCGACAGCCCCGGACTGGGGTTCTCCCACCTCATCTCGTGCGGCAACAGCGCCGCCATCACGGTCGAGGATTATCTCGGCTTTCTGGTCGACGACCCCGACACCAGGGTGGTCGCCTGCTACATCGAGGGGATCCGGCAGCCCGCGCGCTTTGTCGACGCGCTGCGCCGCGCGGCCGAGATCCGCAAACCCGTCGTCGTGCTCAAGAGCGGGCGCTCGCAGAAGGCGGTGGCATTGGCCAGCTCCCACACCGGCAGCCTCGCGGGCTCCGACCGCGCCGTCGATGCGGTGCTCGCGAAGTACGGCGCGCTGCGCGTCGACGATCTCGAGGAGCTGCTCGCGACCGCGCATCTGTTCTCGGTGCTGCCGGAACTACCCGCCGGGCCGCGCTGGGCTTCGTTCAACGTCTCGGGCGGCGAGGCCGGTATCACCGCCGACATCGCGCATCTCGCGGGCATCCCGCTCGCCGATTTCTCGGTCGGTACCCTGGCGCGGCTGCGCGCGATTCTGCCCTCCTACGCCACACCCGGCAACCCGCTCGACATGTCCGCGACGCTGGCCTACGTCCCCGAAAAGATGGCCGAGGCGCTGCGCATCGTGTCGGCGGATCCCGGCGTCGACGCGCTGATCATGGGGTACACGATCCCGCTCGAGATCATCGACAGCGCGCCGCCCCGCATGATCGACGGTATTGCGCTCGCCAAAGACGGCGGTGCGCTCAAGCCCTTGGTCTGGATCCCCTTCGTCGAGCACACCAAAAACCCCGAACAATTGGCCCGCCTGCTCGATCTCGGCGTTCCTGCGCTGCCCTGTCCCCAGTACGCTTACCGCGCGCTGCGCAATCTCGAACGGTTCCGCGGCTACGACGCAGCTGCGCACGCCCTTTCCTTTGCCGGCGCGCGCGCCGGCAAAGGAAAAACGCTCTCGGAGTACGAGAGCATGACCCGCCTTG
>JAVBVJ010000057.1:0-13569 GCA_031554355.1 Oscillospiraceae bacterium | reverse complement strand
TGTCTCGGCATCAGGTCCTTCAACACCGATAACGCCCAGAGCTTTGCGCTGCAACTGGAGAAAAAGCATCCGAACCTGAATGTGCTGTGCAAAGAAAAGCTCGTGTATCTTGTCGCGAAAAAAGACAACCATAATATCGATCTCGAAGATTTGATCAAAGACGTCATCTCGCTGGGTGCAGATTATAATTCTATCGTTATGGATGACAAGTCCTTCTCGATCGCCTGCAAGGAGGTCTTTAAAGATCTATGATAACTGCGAAAAGCAAATCTGCATTGGATCGTCGGCTCATGAAGAAGAAGTACCGGCTCGGCGTCGGCTACATCTTTTTCTACGCGCTGCTGCTGGCCGGCGCGACACTCGGATTCTCGTTCTTTCTGTCGATGTCCGCCGGTTCCGTGTCCTTCGCGATCCCGCTGTTCCTGTACGGCTCGCTGACCGGATTCCTATATGTCTACACCTACGTCGCACTCGTCGCGTTTACGCTGTTCTTATTCCTGGTGCCCGGCTCCTTCCAGTTCACGGGGCTGACCGACAACTCCTGGAATCTGCTGCAAAAGTTCGGGGTCGAGATCCGGTCGCTGATTCTCAATAAACTGCGCATCAGCGTACTCAGCCGCCTCGCGATCTATCTGCTCGGCTTTCTTTTCTCGTTCCTGCTCGGCTTTCTGTTCTCCGAGGACCGAAGTTTCGCGGTTCTGCAGGTGCTGTCGCTGTTTCTGGTCGGCTTCCTGCCCATCCTGATGATGGTGACCGCCGGCGTCGCGCTCGGCGCAATGACCAAAGGCAAATCCGCGCTGCGTCTCGTCATTCTCGGCGCTTCCGCTATCGCGGGATTCCTGTTGTACTACAACGGCTACTTTGTCTGCAGCGACATCACGAACGTCCAGACCAGCACCGCCCGCCTCATCTCCGCGAACCCGCTGGGGCTGGTCATCATCGCATTGATCTTCGCGATCGTGTTCCCGATCCTGACCTTTACGTCGGCGCGCGCCCGCGTCTCGCAGTACAACACCGAGGAGCTCGACAACGAGACGCTCGTCCAGCTCGGCATCCGCGACAACATGCTGATACTGGAGCGCGGCCGCACCAAATATAACGTCGCCATCTCGGGCCCGGTGATCCACGACACCGACTACGATATTCCGGTACCGTCACTCGACACGCAGGCGGACAACCCCGACGAGTGGGATACCGCGCAGCAGCCCGCCGTCTCCGACGCGCCCGCGCAGCAGCCCGCAGCCCCCGTCGCAGCCCCCGTCGCAGCCCCCGCGCCGCAACCGGCGGAACCCGCCGAAGCGCCCGTCGAAACACCCGCACCGGCGAACGACGGGGCGGACGGCAAAAAAGAAAAAGCCCCGCGCAAAAAAGGCGGGTGGTTCTCGCGCCGCAAAAAAGACGACGACGATGACGAGGACGACGACAGCGGTGATGACAGCGGCGACGACCCCTTCGCCCAGTACGAGTTCTCGCCCGACGAGGAATAACTCCCAATAAAAAAACGCCTTCCGCGGAAGGCGTTTTTTTGATGCTGAAAGCATCACGGCGTCGGTTCTTTGTTGGTCCAGTCGAGCGGCGCGAGCGTTGTGCCGGGGTAGTAGTGCGCCAGAATCTGCTTGTAATCCCAGCCCGACTGCTGCGCGTAGCCCTGCGCGCCCGCCTTGCTCATGCCGACGCCGTGGCCGTACCCGTAGGTCGTAAAGACCACCGAGCTCTGCAACACCGTCAGCGTGAAGTTCGCCGAGCGCAGCGTGGTCAAACATTTTTCCCGCAAAATGGTACCGGTCGTCTCGACCTTGCCGTCGATGGTGATTCTGCCGACCGCCCCGCCCGCGAGGTTACTGTCGATCACGATCCACCGCGACATGTCGTCCGAGAGCGTGATGTTGTAGTACTCCTCCAGACGGCTCTTCAGCGCGTCGCGGCTGTAGGTGGTGTCGCGCGAGTACCCTGCTGTCAAGTAGTCGAACCGGCTCTCGACGCTGACGAGGTAGGGCAGATCCATGTCCCAGACGTCGAGCGCGGAGAACGTGTTGCCGCCCGAGATATCGAAGTAGGGCGTGAACGCGATCTGTCCGTCGTAGTACAGCCCCTCGCCGATCACCTCGGACACGATGGCGACGACGCTTTCGGAGGGCGCTTTGCCCATGACCTGCGGGACGCCGTCGCTGCTGAAGTTGTACCACAGCCAGCTGGCGCAGGCGACCGCCTGGGCCTTGATGTACTCCTTGTTCGTGTTGCTGCCGATCTCGTAGGTGACCATGCGGCTGATGATGTTCAGCGGCGAGTCGGTGATGTCGGTTCCGTTCATGTTGACGGTCAGCTGAACGGCGCCGGTGCTGTCCGTCGTCACGGGGTCGTACGGTGTCGTCGTCACGATGGCGATGCCGCCGCTGCCGGCGGTGCCGCTCTCAAGACCTGCGTTTTTCTCGTTGACGATCATCCAGTTCAGCCAGCGGTCGCGCTCCACGACCTCGTTGACCGCCATCTCGGAGCCGGTCATCGCGTACCACGCCTCGGGGTAGGTCGCCGCGACATTGCGCGACAGCATCGCCGAGGTCACGCCCGCCGTCTCGCTCTCGCGGACGCGCCGCGCGATGACGACGAGCCGGGCGCCCGGCCAATCCGGAAGTTCGGTCACGAGGGTCAGAAAGCTGTCGCCCTCGAGGATGCTCACGTCGATGGAGATCATCGAGCGCATCTTGAGCTCGACGACAAAGTTCTTGAAGTCATCGGCTTCGGGAAAATCCTGTTTCAGGTAAAAATCCTGCACCGCGCCGCTGTCGGGGTCGGCGTTTGCGTAAAATACCGACACCACCGTGTAGTTGCCGCGAAAGTACAGGCTGTTGAATTCGATGTCGTAGTTGTGCTCGATGTAGGTCAGATCGGTGTAGGATTTGAGCGGCCCGAACAGGTAGGCCGGGTCGCTGCTGTTGCCGTAGATCACCACGTTGCGCGGCGAACTCTGGAGGTCGGTGGTCGCGTCGACGTACAGGCAACCCAGTTTGTTCCGGTGTTTGTTGAAGTCGTGCGTCTCGTAGTAGCCGTCGCCGGTATCCTGAACGACCACGCAGTCGAGCGCGCTGCCGGGCGCCGACAGCCAGCCGACGGTATCGCCGTTGTTGCTGCTGAGGCTCTGCAGCCCGGTGATGGCGGCGCCGCCCGTGTCATCGGTGGCGTAGATCGATTTAATCTCGTTGTAGACGCTGCTGTTGACGCGGTTCACGATCGCGCGGACCGACAGGAACGCGCCCGTCACCGCCAACACGGCTAAGATGCTGAGCAGCGCCGTTTTCTGCGCTTTCAGCGTCGATTTCTTTTTGGGTTTTCCCTGCCGCTCGTCGTCGGCGAGGTCGTTGATGGCAAAGGATTTCGAGCCCGCGATCTCAAGTCCCGCGATCATGCGGCGCACCATGTCGAACGCCGAAATCACCGCGATGTCGCGGATCGTGCGGCGGTTCCGCAGTCGGGAGAAGTTGAATTTCTTGACGATGACGTTCTTTTTGTCGCAGACCGCGATGTAGATGAGGCCGACCGGCTTGTCGATGTAATCCCCGGTTCCGGGGCCCGCGATGCCGGTGATGCCGACACCGATGTCGGCGTTGCCGCGCGCCCGCGCGCCCTTCGCCATCTCGGCGGCGGCGGCGGAACTGATCGCGGAATATTTCCGAAGCAGCATCTTGTCGACCGACAGATACTGTTGTTTGACCCAATCCGCGTAGGCGGCGAGGCCGTAATCAAACACTTTCGACGAGCCCGGAACCTCGGTGATTCTGGCCGCCATCAGCCCGCCGGTACAGCTCTCGGCGACCGCGATTTTCTGACCCGTCCCGTTCAGGATGTCGACAACGGTCTCGGGCATCGTCTTTCCGTCCTCCGAGTAGACGAACTCGCCGATGCGTTCCTTCACCTGCCCGATCAGCGCTTCCATCCGCTGCTCGGTCTCCTCCTGTGTCGCGCCCGACGCGGCGATATCCAGATAGACCTCGCCCGGTTTAGCGTAGAGCGCGGCGCGGGGATTCTCGCCGTACAGCAGATCCTTGATCCGCTCCTCGATCACCGATTCGCCGATGCCGAAGATGTGCAGCGAGCGGCCCATCGAGATCTCGGGGTTGATCGCGGCGAGGTGGGGTTTCAGCTCATTCTCGAACATCGGCTCCATCTCGCGCGGCGGTCCCGGCATCAGCGCGATCATCTGGGTCGCCGTCTTCAGCACCATGCCGGGCGCGGTGCCGTTCGGGTTTTGCAGCACGTCGCTGCCCTTGATGACCAGCGCCTGCTTCAGGTTGCTGTCCGGCATCTCGACGCCGCGCTGCCCGAAAAAGTTGCGGAGCGTCTCGACCGCCTCGGCGCTCTCCTCCAACGGCAGGTTGAACGCCTTCGCGACCGCCTGTTTCGTGCAGTCGTCGTCGGTCGGCCCCAGCCCGCCGGTCACGACAATGATGTGGCTGCGCGTGCCGGCCAGCCGCACCGCGTCGATGACGTCGTTCTCGTCGTCGCTGACTACGGACTGCCAGTGGACATCGAAGCCCATCAGCACCAGATTCCGCGCGAGGTAAACGGTGTTTGTGTTCAGTGTTGCGCCGGATAACAGTTCGTTTCCAACGGAGATGATCTCAGCAATCAGCATAGTTCCTCTCCCATTCCTTGCCCAAATGCCTCATCAAAAAAGTGAAGCATCTTAACCGTGTAGTTTGTTGCTGCAATTTGTTCCAGTTCGTTCAGGTTCGGGATACCCTGTTCCGCCGCCAATACGTCGTCCAGATTCGGCTTTGTCTTGGGATGCTTCGGCGAAAACACCGTGCAGCAATCCTCGTAGGGCTCGATCGAGATCTCGAACGTCCCGATCTTCCGCGCCTGAGTTACAATGTCGTTCTTGTCCATGCCGATCAGCGGTCTTAGAATCGGGATGCCGGCCGCCGCGTTGGTACAGTGGATGGCCTGCAGCGTCTGGGACGCGACCTGCGCCAGGCTCTCACCCGTGATTATGGCGCCCGCGTGTTCCAGCGCGCAAATTTTTTCGGTGATGCGCACCATCGACCGCCGCATCAGCACCGTGAAGTAAATCTGCGATGCGCCGTCCCGGATCGCCAGCTGTACCTCCGTAAAGGGAACGCAGAACAGCGCGACATTTCCGGTGTACCGGCTGATGACCTGCGCCAGTCGCACGACCTTGTCGAGTGCGCGCTCGCCGGTGTAGGGCGGCGACATGAAATGGACGGCGATCAGGTCCAGCCCGCGCTTGGCCATCTGGTAGGCGGCCACCGGGGAATCAATCCCGCCCGACAGCATCACCGCGGCGCGCCCGCTGGTGCCGGTCGGCATTCCGCCCGCCGCCTCAATATTCCCGGTGTGGATGTAGGCCGCGTAGTCACGCACCTCGACGGTCACCACGAGATCCGGCGCGTCCATCGTCACCGAGAGATGCGGGTACACCGAGAGCAGATACCCGCCGACCGTGCGCGCCAGCGCCATCGAGTCGAGCGGAAAGCTCTTGTCCGACCGCTTGGCCCGAACCTTGAACGTTTTGGCGGCCCGCAGATCTTTCTCGAGATAGCGGGCGGCTTCATTACATATTATATCACAATTCTTCTCACATACGACAGCGCGGTTGATCGCGGACAGCCCGAACACCCACATCAGCTGTATCTGGGCCTTGTCGATGTCGGCGTCCTCGTTCTGCGGCTCGACGTAAACCGTCGACTGCGCCTTGTAGACCTTAAAGGAACCGCAGCGCTCGACGCGGCGTCGTATCACCTTCAGCATCTGCGCCTCGAAGCTGCTCTTGTTCAGCCCTTTGAGCGCGACCTCGCCATATTTTGCCAGCAAAATTTCCTGCATCATCGCCCTCCGCCGCGCACCAATATTTGCCGCGCCTGTGCCAGCGCGGCCAGCAGCGCCTCGACATCGGCGGCGTTGTTCCCGGCGTCGAAGCTGACGCGCAGCGCGCTGTCGATCACCGCGTCGGGCAGCCCCATCGCCTCCAATGTGCGGCTGCGCTCACCGCGCCCGCACGCCGATCCGCTCGACACATAGATTTTCTGCGCCTCCAAAAAATGCAGCAGCGTCTCACTCTTGAAGCCCGGCATCGAGAAGTTCACGATCGACGGCGACGCCTCGTCGGGCGTGTTGACGGTCACGCCGTCCATCTGCGCAAGGCCCGCCCGCAGCTGTGCCGCCAACGGCTCCAGTATCTGTAGCGGCCGTGCAGACGCGTCCTCCACCGCCGCCGCGAACCCCGCCGCATACGCGACGTTCTCTGTTCCGCTGCGCAGTCCGCGCTCCTGCCCGCCACCGTAAATGACCGGCTCCAGGTGCATGCCGCCGCGCACAACCAGCGCGCCGATGCCCTTGGGCCCATGCACCTTGTGGGCGCTGATCGCAGCGGTATGGAGGGCTTTTACTTCCAACGGGTGCTTCAAGAACCCCTGAACGGCGTCGCAGTGCACCGCCGTCCGGCTGTTTCGTTCCGCCACCTCTTTTGCGAGCGCCGCGACGTCGAGCAGCGCGCCCGTCTCGTTGTTGACCTGCATACACGCGACAAGCGCCGTGTTTTTCTTGACCAGCTGCGCCATCTCACCGATGTGGACGCGATTGTGGACGCTCGGCAGTACGCGGTGGACGATGAATCCCTCTTTCTCCAGCGCGTCGACCGCGTGGGCGACGCTCGGGTGCTCGTACCCCGTCACGACGATCTCGTTGCCCCACGCTTTGCGCGCGCGCGCAGCACCCAGCACCGCCAGATTGTTGGCCTCGGTGCCGCTGCCGGTGAAATAAACCTCCCCCGGGGCACAGCCGAGCGCCGCCGCGAGGACGGCCCGCGCGTGCTCTAAGATTTTATGAGCGGCAAGACCCAGATCGTACAGCGCGCTGGCGTTGCCGAAATGTTGGCGTAAAACCGTGTCGACAGCCTCAATGGCCGGCGCGCAGACGCGGGTTGTCGCGGCGTTATCGAGATAGGTCACACAGTGCTCCCTTTATAAAGTAGATAGAATTTATTATATTACAAAAAAGTGACAAAATCAATTCCACCGCGTTCCGTCCCGCAAAAAATCTGTGGCCATGCACCGCCCGACCCAAAAACGCTTCGCGTTTTTGGACGGCAAGCGCAGCTTGCCGCCGCGCGCTTCGCGCGCGCCGGGCGGCGCGGTCTGCGCCCGGGCTCTCCCTGTCGTCGACGCCCGACAATCCTCGTACCCGTTTTTAGTAAAATAGCGTATAATGGTACTATCAAATCTCGGAGGTGCGCCATGTCTTTTCGTAAAACAACCCCGCAGCAGCTGACCCTCGCGCCGTTTGTGGCGCTCGACAAACAATGGGCGCTGCTGTCGGCCGGAACCCCCGCAAAATCCAACGCCATGACGGTGTCGTGGGGTCTGCTGGGCACATTGTGGAACCTGCCGGTCACCGCTGTGTTCGCGCGGCCCCAGCGGTACACCAAGGAGTTCCTCGACCGCGAGGACACCTACGCGCTCTCCTTTTTTGGGGAGGCGTACCGCAAGACGCTGACCTATTACGGCGCGCACAGCGGCCGCGACGGCGACAAGGCCGCGCAGACCGGGCTGACCGTCGTGTTCGACGATGCCGCCGGATGCCCGTACTTCGCCGAGGCGGAGCGGGTGCTGCTCTGCCGTAAGCGCTATGTCGACACGCTGAAAGAATCCTCGTTCCTTGCGCCGCCCATCGTCGACGCGAACTACCCCGCGCGCGACTTCCACACCTTCTATATCGGCGAAGTACTCGCGGTGCTGGAGAAAGAGTAGCATTGAAAAAAGTCTGCCGGAGGCAGACTTTTTTTGTAGTGATTCGTCACCAGCACCATTTGCTAAAACCCGATTTTATAGAACTTCGTGGTTCCCGTGGGGACATTCGGGTTCAGCGGCCAGTTGCGGATCTCAGCGCCCGGCGACAGACGAAAGACGCAGTGCGCGACGTCCTCGTACAATGCGTCGGCGAGCCCCGCGTTGTTGGTCGTCGAGATCGCCTGCTCGAGCGCGCTCCCTTTAAGCGTCACTAAAATCTGGTAGTTGCGGTTGACGTCGACGCCCCGCATCGTCGCGATATCCGAAAACCGCACGCAGGTGCGCACCCCGCCGCCCGACACATAGTAGTTCGGTGTGACGTAGGTCTTAACCTTTTCGTAATAGCGGGTGTTCGGGTCCGCCAGTTCCTCGTCGACGGCGCCAAGGTCGATGGTCGGCGAGATGCTCTTGCGCTGCTTCTTGCCGCCAGCCGACACCGCGATCGCCGGTATCAGCATACAAAACGCGATAATTCCTGCTGCCATCGCGATAAATTTGTAGATATCCGCTTCCCCGGATGTCCGCGTCTCGACGCAGTTGATCGCGTAGTAGCCGAAATCCGAGGGGATGTCGTCGCGGCTGTAATCGCTGATGTCGTACGCCTCATTCATGCCCTCGACAATGTACCCCTCGATGTCGTAGGCGATCTCCTCGGCATAGCCGTAGATCCGTACCGGCGGCGGCGCAGCTAAACTGTCATCGTCGTCGTAGGTGTAGTTGTAGATCTCCTCCAGCTCGGCGAACTGCGTGTCGTTGATGATGACGATGAACAGATAGTTGTCGGCGCTCAATGCGGCGTACATCGTATCGACGGCGGCGCTGTTGTCGTAGGTGCGCTCACAGAACGGGCCGATCAGCATCTGGACGTCGAGGTAACCCTGCTCCTCGCTCTCGTTGACCGCGTCGAACGGAACCGGCGTGGGCGGGTTGTTCTTTTCGTTCAGGTACAGGTAAAAACACACGGCCGCAGCGATCAGGAACACCAAAAACGCCACCCAGATCCCCGCTTTGGACTTTTTTAACAGTTTCTTTGTCGTCACGATTCTCCCTCTTTATTCTCTCTCATCTTTTTTATAGCGACGAGATCGGGCGTCACATACGCCGTCTCGTAACTCTCGTAAATCACCATGCCGGCCCGCTGTCCGGGCGCTTTGCGCACATGCTTGACCGCGGTGTAATCCACCGGAACCTTCGACCCCGCCGCCTGCGTCGAGTGCAGCGCCGCCAGCATCGCCGCCGCGGTCTTGGCGCTGTCGCTGACGGGTTGCCCGCCGCCGACCAGAATGACGTGGCTGCCCTGCGCGTCCTTGACGTGGAACCAGAGATCCCGGCGGTCGGCTGTGCGCAGCGTCAGGCGGTCGTTCGCGAGGTTGTTGCGCCCCACCAGTACCAAAAAACCGTCCGTTGTCCGGTACTCCAGCACGTCCTTCGTCTTGCGCGTGTTCTTCTGCGGTTTGACCTTGACCCCGCGCAGATACCCCGCATCGGCGAGTTCGCGCCGAATCAGGTCGAAGTCCTCCTCGGTGCGCGCCTCGGTGATCTCGTACAGCACCGACTCGAGATACGCGATCTCCTGCGCCCCCTGTTCCAGCAGTTTCGATAGCATGTTCGCCGCCGTCGTCAGCTTGCGGTACTCCCGGAAGTACTTCTGGGAATTCTGCACCGGCGTCTTGGTCACGTCGAGCGGAATCTCGATGTCCTCGCCGGTGTAGTAGTTTTGTACCCGCACCGTCTTCGCGCCTTTTTGAAAGGTATGCAGGTTCGCGCTCAGCAGCTCGCCGTACAGCTTTTTTTGCTCCGAGAGCTGCGCGTTGTCGCGCTCGTCGAGCCGCGCGCGCTGTTTCCGGTTGGCGCGTTCGAGCAGCACGCTCACCTGCCGCATCAGGTTGCTCGAGCGGGTCCGCGCGCGCTCGGCGCGGTCCTTCTCGGCGTAGTAGCAGTCCAGCAGTGCGCCGCAGGTCTCGAACTCCTGCGCCCGCAGCCCGCGGTACTGGGTCAACACGATAAAGCTGTACTCGACCGGTTTGTCGCCGTCGTAGACAATCGACAAAACGCGGCCGGAACCCGCCATCGCGGCGCGCACCGCGTCCAGCGCCGCTTCGAGCCGCGCCTTTTGCGCCGCGGTCAAGGTGTCGGCGTCGGGGTCGCCCCCGTCGGTTCGCGCGGCGATCTCGCGGCACACGAGCGGGCTGATGCCGCCGACCGCCACGAGCAGCGCCGCCGACAGCGGTTTGCTGGCGCGCGCGATCCTCGCTAAAATTTCATCGTTGGTACACACCGGAAACAGCAGCTTGTCCTGCACCGGCGGCATCGTGAACACCCGCCCGGGCAGCAGCTGCCGCAACTCCGAGATATCGTCGTCGATGCGCTTCATAGCGTCGAGGACGATACCGTCCTGCGTCACCAGTACGATGTTGCTGTAGCGACCCATCAGCTCCACCGACATCGTCACCGTGACGCGGTCGCCCATCTCGTTGAGCACCTCGAAGTCGATCAGCACGATGCGCTCCCCCGGGATATCGCGCACCGCTGCGATGCGCCCGCCGCTTAAATGTTTCCGAAGCAGCATGCAGAATCCGGGCGGTGTCGCGGGGTTGTCGGTCGGTTCCCCGGTCAGGTGAATGCGCGCCGCGCCCGACCGCGCCGACACGAACAGCCGCTCGTGGCCGGTGGGGGTGCGCAGCAAAAAAAGAACCTCGTCGCGCGCGGGCATGTGGATTTTTTCCACCCGTGCGCCGACAAGGCGTTCTCGCAATTCCAGTGCAGCGACCTGCAACATGGCCGCATCTAACGCCATAGTTTCCTCCGTCTATCGCATGTAGCGAAACGGGTTCTGCCCGTCGCGCGACACAAAGCATTTTGCGCTGTACCCCAGCTCCTGCCCCACGCGCTCGCACAGCTTCTCCATCGCGGGATGCTCGGTCTGGAAGTGGCCCGCCGCGACGACGCACAGCCCGTTCTGGGCCGCCAGCAGCGCCTCGTGGTGTTTGAGCTCCCCGGTGACGAAGGCGTCGCAGCCCTCGCGGATCGCGGCCTCCAAATAATCTCCGCCCCCGCCGCCCAGCACCGCGACGCGGCGAATCTCGCCGCCCGAATCGACGCAGACCGGAGATTCGGTGCCGATGCGCCCCTGCACAAAGCGGATAAAGTCCTCGCTCGGCATCGCGTCGATACTGCCGCTGCGCCCGAGCTCCGCGAAAACGGCGACGTCGCGCAGCCCCAGCATCTGCGCCAGCACGTCGTTTACGCCGCCCTCGGCGCGGTCGAGGCAGGTGTGCGCCGTGATCAGCGAGATGCCCCGCATGGCGGCGTAGATCATGCTGTCCTCGTGGTGAAACGTCTTCTGCGGCGCGATGAGCGGCGGATGGTGTGTCACCAGTATTCCGCAGCCCAGCAGCGCGGCCTCCTCGATCGTCGCTTTCGAGACGTCGAGCGCGAACAGTATACCGTCGGTCTCCCGGCCGCAATCCAATATCAGCCCGCAGTTATCCCACGCCTCCGCCGTTGCAAAGGGCGCGTATCGGTCAATGATCTCCGCGATCTGTCCTGCGTGTACCATCTCCGGGGCTGTTCCTTTCGATAAAATCAACGACCGCGCGCGCTTCCGGCTCCTCGCCGCGCGCCACAAGAATTCGCTTGTACTTCCGGCAGACCGCCGCGACATAAGCGTCGCGGTCGCCGCCCGAGATCTTCCCGAGCGCCGCAAAAACCGCATCGACGCACACCGCTTGTCCCGTGTACTTGGCGGACATCACGGCGTACAGGTGCCCCGCCTCCGAGACAGCGGTCTCGGTCATAATTTCGAAGCCCTGTTCGCACAGCCACCGCCGCACCCGCTCGGGGTGGGACGACGGCACGAGAATCAGTCTCTTTTCGGGATCGCGCAGCCACGCGGCCTCGCAGATGATGTGCGCGACCGTGTCCGCGCCGACTCCCGCGATGATGACGGTGTCGACCTCGTCGGGCATAGCGCCGCACAGCCCGTCTGTCTGTATCAGCCGCGCGCGGTCGAGTAGCCCCAGCTGCCGCAGCAGCGTGCGGGTCTTCTCGAGCGGCTGCGCATGGAGATCCGTCGCGACGACGAAGGACGCGATGCCGCGCAGCAGCAGCGCCGCGCTCAATTTTCCGTGGTCGCAGCCGACATCGGCGACGCGGTCGCCCGCCCGCACAAAATCCGCCGCCGCCTGCAGCCGCCGTCCGAGCAGATTCTTCCCGTTAGTTTTGGGCAAAGTAGGCGTTCAGTTTCTCGACCAATTGGTCGGCGTCGGTGCCGTGCACCTCACACGCCTGCCCGATGCTCTCCCCGCGCGAGGCGGGACAGCCCAGACAATGCATGCCGATGGCTAAAAAGTATTCCGCGGTGCCCGCGTCTCTGTCCAGCACATCGCCGATGATGCTGTCTTTTGTAATGGTCATAATGGTCACTCCCTGTCAATTGATGTAATATACTCATTTAACTTCAAAACAGTTCGTTTCCTGTTTTAAAGCTGGGGCGATCGCCCCACAGTGCCGCCAACTTGGCGGCTTCAATCGAGTGCATAGTCCATTGCACGCCATAGACGAGCCGGCAAGCTTTGCTTGCCGATTGAAAAAAGTGAAAACTTTTTTTAATCTAATGGACTATATCATTATTATATTAAAGCCTGTCCTTTTATGCAACATTCTTTCTTGGTGGCAATAAAAAAGGCCGCAACCGTGTTGCGGCCTTTTATTTGCGGGGGGTATCGGAATAAGGTTACGCTTCTTCCGATTCTTTCTTTTTTGCAAAGCAGTCGCTGCAGTAAACCGGTCTGTCTTCGCGCGGTTTGAACGGAAGTTTCGCTTCCTGTCCACAGGTCTCACACGTCGCTATGAACATTTCGCGGGTCGCGCGGCTGGCAGTTTTGCGGTTGTCGCGGCAGCCCTTGCAGCGCTGAGGCTCGTTTTCGAACCCCTTCGACGCGAAGAACTCCTGCTCACCTGCCGTAAAAATAAATTCGTTACCGCATTCTTTGCAAATGATGGTCTTGTCCTCGTACATTTTGTTCTCCTCACACTGTTTTGCCCCCGGACGGAACTACCCCATCACCTTTGTTACCAACGCTCTGCGATTAAGCTACGGTGGGCATGTATACGAAAAGCCAAGCGGCTTTTAACGTCTGGATTTCAGCTTTTTCCTTGCCCGCTGCAGCGCGTTGTCAACCGACTTCGCGGTTGTATCCAGGCGCTTGGCGATAGAAAGGTAGTCGTACCCCTCTAAATGCAGGGACAAAACCTCCCGCTCGAATCCCGAAAGGTCTGCCGATATCTTCGACTGTAAAAGTGCAAACCCCTCGTTTGCAATCGCGTAATCTTCGGGGGTTTCGCCGTTTGTCAGTTCCGCCGTGTCGTCTCCGTCAATCTGGAGATAGCCGCTTAATGGCCGGTGCTTTTTTCGCGCCGCCTGTTTTACGGCGCTGAGCATTCCGTTGTTGATGCAGGTAATCGCGTATGTAGCAAAGGTTGCCTCATGCCGCTCGTCGTAGCTCTCGATCGCCCGGAACAGCCCGATCAGACCCTCCTGGATCAGATCGTCCGATTCCAGACCGGCGACCGAAAAACGATTTGCGCGCTTTTGGATATAGGGCAAAAAGGACTGGATCATCCGCGCGAGGGACGCCTCTTTTTCTTGGCCTTGATCATGAAGATTTGGCATAATGTGCAAGTACATCCAACTATTAGCATGCTAATTTATAAAAGTATTATAAACAACAACCATTTTTGTGTCAACATCAATCCGATTTTGTCA
>JAVBVJ010000038.1:0-3660 GCA_031554355.1 Oscillospiraceae bacterium | reverse complement strand
CACAACACCCAAGCTTCCGACTCGACAGTTCCTACCTTGCACCCACCCCCCCGCGCGCGCTCGCTCCGCCGCGTTTCGTTTTAATGACACACTAACTTTGCCCGAAATCGTTTTGTTTGTACTTTCTAACCTTCGCCGCCGATTTTTCAACAGGGGGTTTGGGGCGAAGCCCGAGTAGTTGCTAGTTGTTAGGGGTTAGTTGTTAGTTTCGCTCTGCGAGAGCTGTTGAAGGTCAAGGGCTTAGACCAATCCAGTTCGCCGCCGTTACTTCCTTAAGCGGGTTTTTTAATTCGGGCGGGTGGACGGGTGAGCAAAGCGGCGAACGGTAGCGGCCTACTGTCTTTGGTCTTGTTCAGCTTTCGCGGAGCGACCACTGGAACCGGTTCTGAAATACTGACAACTGAAGGGATCCCTTTGTTCTGCCCTTCATTCCAAAATGCCGCGCTTGCGCGCGGCAATTCAATTCACTAATCACTAATTACCAGTCACTATTTGTTTCCCCTCATATATTTCTGCAGCAGCTCAGAGTCGAGGAAGGGCAGAAGCTCGGTGATGGCGGTGATGCCGTTGCGCTCGATCTTGATCGCCGCGATTTTGGCGAGCGACTCGCTGTCGATGAACGGCGCGACGGCGGCAAGCGAGGATTCGGCGTCGCGCTCGACGACCGCCAGCGCGCAGCGGCCGACCGCAGTCTCGGACATGAACGGCGCGATGGACACGATATCCCGCACACGGCCCTCGCGCTGACAGATACGCATGGCGGCCTCGTCGATCATGCCCTCGTCGACGAACGGGGCGATGCCGGTCAGCTCGTGCAGGTTCTCGGCCTTATCGGCTACGGAAAGAAACAGTTTGCCCGCCATCTCGGTGCTGACGAACGGTAACAGTCCATGCAGATCGTGGA
This sequence comes from Oscillospiraceae bacterium, assembly GCA_031554355.1. Classification (GTDB taxonomy): domain Bacteria; phylum Bacillota; class Clostridia; order Oscillospirales; family Ruminococcaceae; genus JAVBRN01. The sequence continues at coordinate 2,756 of JAVBVJ010000038.1, read as the reverse complement.
AAGACCCTTCTGCGGTGGCGTTTTCCGCCATTTCGTCGAGGAACTCGGTTTCGAGAAAAGGGGCCAGCACCACGAGGTCGCGCAGCGACATCTTCTCTTTCATGGAATCGACAATGTGTTCGGTCTGCTCGGGTTTCAGAATCGGCGCGACGTCGGCCAGCTCCTCGGCAGTGATGGGTTCCGCGGGCTTCTCGTTTTTCTGGACGGCGTCCAGAATGACGGCGCCGCGCTCGTTCTCGAGCAGCGTGTCGATGGGCACCTGAAAGATCTCGGAAAGCTCGTACAGTTTCGCGATGTCGGGCATGGTCTGTCCGCGCTCCCAGTTGGATACGGCCTGAAAACTGATGTTCAGCTTGTCGGCCAGCTCCATCTGGGTCATATTGTTGTCGCGGCGCAGCTGGCTGATTTTACGGCCCACTTTGTTGATGTCGAACATGACGTGTTCTCCTTTGGTGTTTTTTCCGCTGATATGATAAACCATCTTTTTATCTCCTATAGATTATACCACGAATCAAACGTGACGAAGCGGCCGTTGCTCGGAATTCTTTGTCCCTCGCCGCTGATCGCTCTTGAAAGGAATGACGGGAAGAAGATACGCTTATATAAAAGGGTCTTCTCTTTGCGACTGCTGTTGTTTCCGGTATAGAAGAAGTTTCGAATCGTGTTGAGGAAGATGCTCATGGTGGATCTCCTTTCGGGTGATGAGTTCATTGTAGCCCGCGCCGGTCCGAAAATCGAACAACCAACGCTTGAGTTGCAAAAAAAGCCGTTTCAAGCGGCACTTGAGATGGCATAACCGCGATTCTGTGGTATACTGGAGGAAATCCCCCGTACAACAGGAGGCCCATGCCAAAGACCATTATCATCAGTCTCGATGCGGTCGGCGACGAAGAATTCGACACGCTGCTGCAGTATCCGAACTTCCAAAAACTCTACCGGGCGTCGGCGGTGTTCCGCGGCGCGACGTCCGTCTTCCCGACCATCACCTATCCGATACACGCGTCGGTCGCCACCGGTCTTCCGGTCGGCGAACACGGCGTTCTCAACAACTACGATTCCCGTCCGGTCAAAGATCCGGTCTGGAATTTTATGGACAGCGCCAATACGAAACCGACGCTGTGGGGCGCCGCGAAAAGCGCGGGACTCACGACGGCGGCGCTCAGCTGGCCCGTCGCGGGCGGCGCGCGGGATATCCGCTACAACATCGCCGAGATCATGGCGCGGCCGGGCAAGAGTCAAGCGGTCACCAGTCTGCGCGCCAGCTCCCCGCTGCTGTTGCTGCGGGAGTATCTACTGTACGGCAAACTGCTCAACGGGATTGCGCAGCCCGAACGCGACCGGTTTTTCGGCGCGGCGGCGGTCGACATCATCCGCCGGCACCACCCCGACCTGACGCTGTTGCACCTGACGGGTTACGACGCGTTGTGCCACCATTTCGGGCGCGGCAGCGCCGAGCTGCGCGCGGCGTACGAGACGATGGACGACGTCGTCGGCGCGCTGATGGCCGTGCTGCCCGACGACACCACATGGATCACGTTCTCCGATCACAGCCAGCTGAACGTCGACACCTTCGAGCGGCCCAACGATCTGTTGGTCGCCGAGGGGTGGATGACCTCGACCGACGACGGGCTCGTGATCGGTGGGAGCGGCTGTTTCTTCGAGGTGTGCGGCGGCTCGGCATTTTTCCATCCGGGAACGCTGTCCGCGGCGCAGATCGCCGAAACTCAAGCGGCGGTTGAGTCGATGCCGGGGTTCCGCCGTCTGCTGTCCGAAGCCGAGATGAAGGAGAGCGGGCGCGGGGCCCTCCCGTTCGGGATGTGCGCCAAGCCCGGGTTCTGCTACACCAACTACGAAAATCCCGAGAGAGCGGATCATGGCTATCCGGTCGACTACGAGCAGTACCGGGTCTTTTATACCGTGCGCGGCGCGGGCTATACGCCCGGCACGGCCGCCGCAGGCGGCAGCGTTCTCGCGGTCAGCGAGATCGCCGCGCGCGCGCTGGGGATTGCGTTTCCGTTCGTTAAAAAATAGACGTACAAAGATTCGTGTCATTTCCTTGACAGCGTAATATTATAGGTTATACTATTCTTTATCTAAGGTGAGCGATGAAAAAGGTAACGTTGTTCGTACTGCGGGGCTGCCCGCATTGCCGCAAGGCGCTGCGCGAGATGGAGGAACTGTTCGCACAGCACCCGGAATACAAGAGCATGGAGCTCGAGATCGTCGACGAGATCGAACAGCGGGCGCGCGCAAATGCCCACGACTACTACTACGTCCCGACGTTCTATGTCGGAGAGGAGAAGATCTATGAGGGCGCGATTCGGGAGGACACCGTCGAGACGGTGTTCCGGCGCGCGATGGAGTGATCTATGCCGGTGACCATACTGCTTGCGACCCACAACAGCGGACGGTATCTGACGGCGCTGCTCGATTCGATCCTGAATCAGCGCGACGCGGATATCCGGGTGGTGGCGCGCGATGACGGCTCAACCGACGACACGGCCGCTCTGCTGCGCGGCTGTGCCGATTCTCGTCTTACGGTCCTCGCCGACAACACGCCGAGCGGCAGCGCGCAGAACAATTTCTTCCGCCTGCTGCTGGCAAACGACGACGATTATCTGATGTTCGCGGACGCCGACGACGTATGGAACCCCGACAAGGTGGCGCGGACACTCAAGACGATGCGGGCGGCGGAACAGCAGAGCGGCGCGGACATGCCCCTGCTCGTCCACAGCGATCTCGCGGTCGTGGATCAG
>JAVBVJ010000030.1:0-13259 GCA_031554355.1 Oscillospiraceae bacterium | reverse complement strand
CGCAATTTTCTGGAACTGGTGTCCAACGGGTTCTACAACGGCCTTTGTTTCCACCGCGTCATCGACGGCTTTATGATTCAGGGCGGCTGCCCCGACGGCACCGGCCGCGGCGGATCCGGCAAAAACATCAAGGGAGAATTCAGCAAGAACGGCGTCAAGAATACGCTCGTGCATACGCGCGGCGTCCTGTCGATGGCGCGCGCAGCCGACCCCGACTCGGCCAGCTCCCAGTTTTTTATCATGCACAAGGACGCGCCGCATCTCGACGGCTCCTACGCGGCGTTCGGCAGGGTGGTGAGCGGCATCGAGGTCGTGGACGAGATCGCGACGACCGCTGTCGACAGCGGCGACCGCCCCAAGACGCCGCAGATCATGGAGCGCGTGACCTGTACCGAGTAACCGCTTCGCCGCGGGAGAAAAAGAGGATGGCTTTGAAAAACAAGATTATCTTGATCTGGCCGCGGCTGATCTACTGTCAGTGCTGGACGAAGGCGTACCGGCGCGCATTCGAATCGATGGGGTTCGTCACGGAACTCGTCGACCCGATGCAGCAGGATTTTACGGAACAGATCGTCCGCGCCGTCGACGACACCGCCCTGTTTTTTTTGGGCTGGGCGGAGGACGGTTTCAAATGGAAGCTCGGGGACGAAAACCTGTTCGACGCCGTCGGCGTCCCGCTGGTTTCGGTGTTGATCGACCACCTCGAGTACAACCTCAAGGCGCTGGTGTCCGAACCTGTTTTAACGGCGAACCGCTTTCTCTGCGGGCTGTACGACGAGAGCGACGCGCGGCTGGCCGAGCGGGATCCCCGCCTGCAGCCAGTGAAGTTTTTCTTTCTGCCCAACTTCGGCGTCCGGGTCGACGGGTTCGACAACCCGGACCGGGCGCGGCAACAGAGCATTACCTTTTGCGGCAGTATTCCGGACTACGACCACCTGCGGCGGCACATCAAGAGCGCGCTATCCAAGGAGTTGAGCAGGGTCGCGGACAGCATGATCGAACTGCTGCTGACGGACGAGCGCATCATCCCGCTCGACGCGCTGGAGGCCGTCGAACAGCGCACCGGCAGAACGGTGCCGACCGACCGGACGGTGGATCTGCTGCAGTGGACGTCCCACTATGTGCGCGGATACCGGCGCGAGAAGCTGCTGAGGGCATTCGCGAAAAAAGGCATCGAGATCGAGCTCTACTGCCCCGGCGCGGATTTCGACCGCCTCGGGTTGAAGGGTGCGCACAAAAATGACGCGCTGGATTACGACGGGAACCTGCGGCTGCTGACCGAATCCAAGATCACGCTGAACACCTCGCCGCTGTCCCACTGGGGGCTGACCGACCGCCTGCTCAACGCGATGGCGAACGGCGCGGTCGCGCTGACCGACACCAACGCGCTGATCGAGGACTGTTTCCGCGACGGCGTCGAGCTCGCGCTGTTTTCCCACCGGGATTACGACGCGGCCGCCGACCGCGCCGCCGCGCTGCTGCAGGACGAGGCCGGGCGGCAGGACATCGCCGCCAACGCCGCCGCCGCACATCTCGCGGGGCACACCGCGGAGCATCGCGCGGCCTATCTGACGGAACTTTTTAAAAGTGTCGACTTTTCGTGATAAAGATTGCTAACTAACGACCGCAGGAAAGGGAGAGAATGATGCAACAAAGTGACAACGTACCCGCAATGAAACCGACCAAGCCGTTTCGTTACGCGATCGGCATGTTCGGCACCTCGATCCCCATCAATATGTTCAAGGTCTACGCGGCTATTTTTTATGTCGACATGCTGGGCGTCAAGGCGACGCAGTACGCCCTGATACTCACGATCTACACCGTACTGGACGCCATCGACAATCCCGTCTACGGCTATCTGTCCGATTGTACGCGCACCCGCTGGGGGCGCCGCCGTCCGTGGCTTTTAATAGGCACCCCGCTGCTGGTGCTCTGTTTTATCATGTTCTACAATGTGCCGAGCTTTATCGGGCCGGGGTCGGTGTTCTGGTACATGCTCGTGATGTACATGCTGACCGGCACGCTCGACTCGCTGATCAACGCGAACTACGGCGCGCTGGTCCCCGAGCTGTTCAAAGGCGACGTTGTGCGCGCCAAGACCAATGCGCTTCGGCAGGCTTTCCAGTTTGTCGCCATGATCATCAGCATCGCGCTGACCCCGATGGTGACCGGCGCGATCGGTTACAAGATGACCGCAATTGTTTATAGCGCGCTGGCGCTCGTCGTGATCGTCTACATGACACTGGGCTGCCACGAGGACCCCGAGGCGATGAACCGCCCGAAACCAAAACTGTTTCAAAGCATCTGGCAGATCATCAAGAATCCGTATTTCTGGACCTACGGCATGACCAACGCGATCTACCTCTCTGGTCTCGGCATCCTGATGCAGGCCGTTCCGTTCTATGTCAAGTATACGCTGAATCTCGACGGCATCTACGCGACCATTATGCAGGGCGTGGTGCTGGTAATCATCATCGGAACCATCCCTGTCTGGGTCCAGGTTCTCAAGAGGATCGGACTCATGAAGACCTGGCGCATCTCGCTGTTTATCATCGCCTTCAGCTTTATACCGCTTTACTTCGCAAAGAATTTGATTTTTGCTACGCTGGTTCTGGTCATCTTCGCGCTTGGTACGGCAGGTTCCGCGGTGACGATGGATATTGTCGGCGCGCGCATTCTCGACGAGGACACCGCCAGACACGGCGTCAACCGCGAGGGTGTATTTTCCAGCTTTATGGGGATCCTCAACAAGACCGGCAATCTGTTTACGGCACTGGCCTTCACGCTCGCGACCTCACTGTACGGCTATGTCAGCGGCGATCAGCCGGGGCCTGTTCCCGGCGATGCCGCGCGGTTCCTGATGGTCGTTTTTCCCTTCGCGATGATGTTGTTGGCGGCGCTGCTGAGCTTCCTGCTGCGCTTCAAGGATCAGCCGAAAAAACCGGATCCGGTCGCACTGGAAATCGACGCGGAGTAGGGCGCGAACACCGTGGAAAATCAAATCATCGAATTGTATATCGGAAAGGAAAAAGAGGGTACTTATGATACCCTCTCCTTTTTGGTGCCGGAGAATATCGAGACGGTCACCGTATCATACAAGTATCCGCGCGTCAGTGGCCGCACCGGCAAACGGACTTCCGATTGCGTCAATGTCGTGGATCTGGGGCTGCTCGACGCGAAGGGCCGCTTTCTGGGGTGGTCGGGCAGCGCGCGGGACAGCGTGTCGGTCGGGGAGTACGCCTCGACGAACGGGTACCTGGTGACCCCGATCGCGCCGGGCAACTGGTCGATCATCTACGGCGCCTACCGCATCCCGCCGCAGGGACTAAACGTGCGCTACGAGATTGCGTTCACCGAGAAGGCGCCGCGCTGGCTGCTCGGCGACCTGCACATGCACTCGACGGCGTCCGACGGGCAGTTCGATGTCGACGTGCTCGCAAAACGGGCGCGCGGCATGGGACTCGACTACATCGCGGTCTCCAACCACAACAATTACAGCGAAAACGACCACCTGCCGCTCGTGTCGGGTCTGACGCTGATTCCGGCGGTCGAGTGGACGCACTACCGCGGGCACATGAACTTTTTCGGCGTTCCGAAACCGTTTGAGAACAGCTTTGTCGCCAACAGTCTCGCCGAGATGCAGGCGCTCGTCCGCGCGGCGAAAGCGCAGGGCGCGCTGATCTCGGTCAACCACCCGAAATGCAATCTGTGCCCCTACCTCTGGGAGGACGAGAGCTGCTTCGACCTGGTCGAGGTCTGGAACGGGCCGATGCGCAGGGTCAACGAGGACGGCATCCGCTGGTGGCACGCGCTCGTCGCGGCGGGACGGAAAATTCCGCTCGTCGGCGGCAGCGATTTTCATAAGGATTTCCACCCCGTTCGGCTGGGGCATCCCGTCACGGCGCTGTACGCCGCGTCGCCCGCCGCCCCCGACCTGCTCGACGCGCTGCGGGGCGGCCGCGCCTATGTGACGGCCTCGGTCCGCGGGCCGCGGCTCTCGCTGCGGTGCGGCGACGCAAGTTTCGGCGAGACCGTCGCGCTGCGGGCCGGCCTGACGCTCGAGGCGGCGGCGACGAACCTGAAACCCGGCATGCGGTTACAACTCGTCGGACCCGGCGGCGTCATTGCCGCGGCATTCGCGAAGCGCGGGCAGGCGTCGCTCTCGCTCCCGGTGCCCGGCGCGGGATTTTATTACCTGATCGTGGTGCGGACAACCGTCATCGGCCCGCGCATCCAAAGCATCTCCAATCCCGTCTACGTCGAGGAGGAATAAAGATATGGAACCGATTCATGCGCTGAAAAAAGAGAAAACACAGCTGCGGCGTCTGAAGGCGCTGCGCGCGCGCGTCTACAAAAAGATCGCGCCTGTCGACGTCCGGGTCAGCTCGTCCACCGAGCCCGTCGACCTGCAACAGCGCGAGACGCTGGTCTACCGGCGCATCCAAAAGAACGGCATCTGGGGCAGGGTGTTCGACTGCGCCTGGTTTCACATGACCGCGACAATTCCGGCTTCGGCGCGCGGCAAGCATGTGGTGCTGCACACCAATGTGGGCGGCGAGGGTCTGGTGTCGAACGGCGCGGACCCCGACAAGGCGATCACGCTGATCTCGACCTACCTCGACCGCGTGACGCCGGGTCTCGGCAAAAGCATTATCGAGATCACGCCGTCCGCCGAGGGCGGCGAGGCCGTCGACCTCTACCTCGACGCGACCTACAACGGCTATTACAACGTGCCGTACGGGCGCGGCATCTACCATTACGCCGAGCTGTGCGCCGTCGACGAGCCGATGCGCGACTACTACTACGACTATCTGACCGTGGCCTCGGTGCTGTCGGTCACGGAGGAACCGGCGCGCCGCGCGCAGCTGACCGCGATGCTCGACGAGAGCTATGCGCTCGCGTTCAGCGATCTGCCGCAGGCGCGGGAGAAACTGCTGCCCGTTCTTGTCGGCACCCCCGACCCGGATTTTGCGATCACCGCGACGGGACACTCGCATCTGGATCTCGCATGGCTGTGGCCGATCCGCGAGACCAAGCGCAAGGCGGCGCGCACCTTCGCGAATCAGGTCAACAACGCGGCGCGCTACCCCGACTACATCTACGGCGTCAGTCAGCCGTGGCAGCTCGACTACATCAAAAAGACCCACCCGAACCAGTACCGTCAGATCAAAGAGATGCACGCGCGCGGGCAGCTGGAGCTGCAGGGCGGCATGTGGGTTGAGGCCGACACCAATCTCGCGTCGGGTGAGGCGCTGATCCGCCAGATCTGGTACGGCACCGATTTCTTCCGCCGCGAGTTCGGCGAGGAGATGGAGATCTGCTGGCTGCCCGACGTTTTCGGCTACAACGGCAACCTGCCGCAGATTATCCGCAAGAGCGGGCTCGACTACTTTATGACGATCAAATTGTCGTGGAACGAGCACAACCGCTTCCCTTACAGGAGCTTTGTGTGGCAGGGCATCGACGGCAGCGAGGTGCTGGTGCACATGCCGCCCGACGAGACCTACAACAGCGCCGGAACACCGGCCTGCACGAAACACGCCCGCGACAACTACACCGAGCGCGACGTCTCGAAAGAGGTGTTGATGCTGTACGGGCTCGGGGACGGCGGCGGCGGCCCCGGCGAGGCGCACATCGAGCTGCTGCGACGCCAGAAACAGCTGGCGGGCTGGCCGACGGTTACGTTCGGCAGGGCGGTCGATTTCTTCCACCGACTGGCCGGCATTCAGCAGAAACTGCCGCGCTACAGCGGCGAGTTGTATCTGGAAAAACATCAGGGCACCTACACGACGCAGGGCTACAACAAGCGGTACAACCGCGCCTGCGAGTTCGCGTTGCAGGATCTCGAGACGCTGAGCGCGTTCGCGGCGACGAAAGGCATCCGCTACCCCGTCGAGGAGATCGACGCGTGGTGGAAAGAGGTGCTGCTCTACCAGTTCCACGACATTCTGCCCGGCAGCTGCGTCACCCGCGTGTACACCGAGAGCCGCGCGCGGTACGAGATCCTGCTGCGGGAGATCCACGCGGAGCGGGACGCGATTCTGGCGCAGCTGGGCAAGGCCCAGGACGCGCCGCGCGCGGTCTTTAACCCGACCGCCTACAACAGAACAGAATATCTGCGGCGGGACGGGCACTGGTACCGCGCCGAGATGAAGCCCTACGCGGCCGCCGCGCTCTCGCCCGCCGAACCGCAGCCCGAGCTGAAATGCGACGGTACATCCATCGAGAACGGCGTGGTGAAGGTGGCGTTCGGGAAGAGCGGCGAGATCGTCTCGCTCGTCGACAAGGCGTCGGGACGGGAGTACGCCGAGGGCGGCATCAACGTGCTGCGCGTCTACCCCGACAAGTTCTCGATGTTCAACGCGTGGGACATCGACTGGAAGTACTACAACCGGGCCGCGAAGACGCTGCGCGCCGCGCGCGCCGAGACCTTTATCGACGGCGCCGAGGTCGTTCGCCGCAACTATTTCTCGTTCGGGCGCTCCGAACTGATTCAGGACATCGTGCTGACGCCGGGCAGCAGGACGGTGCAGTTCCGCACCCGCTGCGACTGGCACACGACGTTCCGCATGCTCCGCTCCGAGTCCGACGTCGCCGTGCACACCGACCATGTGCGCTGCGACATCCAGTACGGCAGCATCGACCGCAGCACCGGCAACACGACGCCCGAGGAGGTGGCGCAGTTCGAGATCTGCGCGCACAAGTACGTCGATCTCTCGGACGGGGAGAAGGGCATCTCGCTGCTCAACAACAGCAAGTACGGGCACCGCGTCAAGGGCAACCGCCTGTCGCTCAACCTGCTGCGCTCGCCGATCTTTCCCGACACCAAGGCCGACCGCATGGCGCACGAGTTCACCTACGCGCTGATGCCCCACGAGGGCGGCTGCGGCACCGAGACGCTGAAACAGAGCTATTTCCTGAACAAGCCGCCGGTCGACTGCGCCGGGGTGTGGGACAGCATCGTCTCGACCGACAACGAGGCGGTGGTGGTCGAGGTCGTCAAGCAGGCCGGCGTCGACGATGCGCTGATCGTGCGGCTGTACGAGAGCCAGGGCCGGGAGGCGCGCTGCGCGCTGAAGACCGGGTTCGACTTCAAGACCGCGGTCGAGACCGACCTGATGGAGCGCGGACAGACGCCGGTCGATCCCGCCAGGCTGCAATTTACGGCCTTTGAGATTAAAACACTGAAATTGAGACGATCCTAAGAGAAGACCGCGGAAAGTTTCCGCGGTTCTTTCTTGGCGCGGAAAAAGATTGGCAGAATCCGCTTGCGCGCGGGAATGCGCCCTGTTATGATAGACTTCTACCCCAAAAAGGATGGTTGTACGGATGCATTTTTATGAGCTGTTGCTGATCGCGGTCGCATTGTCGATGGACGCCTTTGCGGTGTCGGTCTGCAAGGGTTTGGCGCTGCCCAAAGCCGGCCTGCGCGCGTACCTGACGATGGGCCTGTACTTCGGCGTCTTTCAGGCCGCGATGCCGATCATCGGGTACTACATCGGCAGCCTGTTCGCCGGTGCCATTGAGCGCTTCGATCACTGGATCGCGTTCCTGCTGCTGGCGGTGATCGGCGGAAAAATGATCTGGGAGAGCTTCCGAAAAGAGCCGGAGGACGAGGGCGACGTCTCGCTGAAAACACGGGACATGCTGGTGCTGGCCGTCGCGACCAGCATCGACGCGTTGGCCGTCGGCATCTCCTTCGCGCTGCTGTCGGTTCAGATCTTTTCTGCCGCGTCGGTCATCGGCGTCACCACCATGGCGCTGTCCATGCTCGGCGTCAAGATCGGCAGCGTGTTCGGCGCGCGGTTCAAGTCGAAGGCCGAGCTGATCGGCGGCATCGTGCTGGTGCTGATCGGGCTGAAGATCCTGCTCGAGCATCTCGGCGTACTGGGATAGCAAAACCCCGTCCGCAAAATCAAACGCGATTCGTTCCGCATGCGTTGCAAGAACCGTGCAATTTATGGTATTATAATATATTATAATTGTAGGGAGGGGAGCGGCCGGTGTCGAGAAAAGAAACCATCGTGACACTGGAATTCGTCTGCCCACCCGAGGTTGTGTGGCAGGCGCTGACGGATCCCAACCGGTACAGTCTGTGGTACCGAAACCCCGAGGGATTCGCCGACGACCTGAAGCTGTTTTTGGGCGCGAAACTGAATTTTTACGACCAGCCGACCACCAGCATCGTCACGATGCTGGAGCCCTTTAGCCGCATGGAAGTCAGCGCGGCGACCTTTACGGATCTGTTCGTCGTCGGCGAGACCGCGTCGGGCTGCACCGTCACATTGCAGCGCGGCGACGAGAACGCCGAACAGGTCGACGGCGCGGCGCTGGTGTTGGATAAGCTGCACGCGGTGGTTTTCTCGGACGGCAACCCGACGGTTTCGCCGCGCGGAAAGACCGCCAAACGGCGCAAGGTCGGCGGCGTCAACGACATCATCTCCGGCGTATTGCAGGGGTACCGGACCCCGCTCGGAACCCACCGGGGCGCGCTGGAGGACAGCGAGAAGATCTCGGGCATCATCGGCGCGAACGAGAGCGAGGAGGCAATCAACCTCCGCAGCTATCTGGTCGGGCTGATCTGCGTCGTGCTGCTGTTTGTGACGCTGTCGCAGAGCTTCCGCTTCGAGCGCAGCGACATCGTGCCGTCGTCCGGCATGTCGGTACGCGAGAGCGACGACGTCAACAAGGAGAACATCGCGCTCATCGAGATCGGCACCCCGCAGAACACCCTGGAGCGGCTGATCAACTGCCGCGGGCAGCGCCTCTCCAACACGGAGTTCTACTACTGCTCGGTGACCCGAACCCCCGACGGCCGCCGCCACAGCGAGGCCTACATCACCTACGACGCCTACGGACACGTTCGGCGCATCCTCTATCTCGACAACAGCCAGCAGCTGTTTCCGCTGTCCATGACCTATGTGGAGGCGAACGCCTACCTGCTGCCGGACATGACGGTCACCCAGATGGAGGAGGCGCTGAACTACCCGCTGTCGGCATTTTCGCTCGACAAAAGCGGTGTGCGCCAACTCTATTTCGGGCGCATCTTCGACCTGTCGGGCGGCAAGCGCACCGACTACACGGCGGAACTCGTGGTCGAGTCCAGCGTCGCGCAGCACTACGTCGACGCGCGGTACTACTACGAGGTGCGCGCGGGCAACCCGCTGTACATCACCGAGATCGGCGCCGACCTGCGCTACCAGTACCGCAATCTCGACGAGTACACGGCGGATCTCGAGGCCTACGAGCGGATCTTTCTGCTGCTGGGCCGCCAGCGCCGCGAGGCCGACGCCGTGCTCGGAACCGAGGGGGTCGACTACCGCGCGACCTACGACGGCGGCGTCATCTGCAGCTATCTGGTCAAAAACCGCGCCTCCGAGGAGACGTTCTACCGCTATCTGTACACCGTCACGATCGGCTACGACGATCTGGTACAGGAAATCATCTTTGAAAATCGCCTTTTGGGGGTCCGGTATGACACAATTCAGGACCCGGAAGCATATAGCATAAGGGAGGGAATGTCGCTCTATCAGGTCTGCGACATCATTCCGCTGCTCCCCACCTACGCGAAACTGGACGGCGAGACGCTGACGCTCTGCTACGGCGCGGTCGACACGACGTCCGAGGTGCTCGAAAAACAGTTCCGGTACGTGCTGGTCTTCAATGCCGCCACGCTGCTGTTAGAATCCTATGAGATCATGAGTTAGGGGTAGGAATGCCACAGAGCAAAACCATCGTCACAGAATTAGAGATGCAGGCTGCGCGCCAAAGTGTTTGGGAACACTTCAGCGACGTCGGTCTGTTGCGTCGCGCCTGCGCGGCGGTGTTCGGGGTGGGCGTTGTCTCCGAGGGCAGCGCAAGCCCCTACGACGCGTCGTCGGTCGCGCTGCTCAGCGCCCGGATCGAACCCTACGACATTTTGCTGACCGGAAAACAGGGCTCGATCGCGATCCGCCTGCAGGAGACGCCGGCGGGCGGCTGCCGCATGCTCGCCGCCGCGGCGTACGACCCCGAGTCGAGCTTCACGCCGACCCGCCAGCAGATTGAGGAATTCGCGCAGCTGATGAAGCTGCATTTCGAGAAATCGCTCTCGCCCGGCAAGACCACCGTCTACCGCGCCCAGCCGCGGGAGGCCGATGTCACGCAGGCTGAGAGACCGACGCCTCCCCGCGAGGTCACCGTTACGCAGACCGAGAGACCCGAGCCGCACCGCGAGGCCGCACCGCAGCCCGCCGCGCGCCCGAAAACCGAGCAGGAACCGGCCGCGCCGAAACCGCAGCCCCTCGAACGGGCGCCGAGAAAAAAGAAAAAGCGCGTCCGCGTCGGGTGGATACTGCTGTGCGCGCTCGTTGCTGCCGCGATCGTTCTGGGTGTCCTGTTCTGGTCGGACATCCACAATCTGCTCGTGCCCTACAAGCCGCCCGCCGAGGGCGAGGGCACCATCGGCTACGCCGAACAGGTGACGCTCCCGAACATGCTGGCGCTGGACATCGGCGCGAGCGAGAAGGACGTTGCCCGGAAATTTGGCACCGAGGGGATTCAGGGCGAGCGGGGCAACCGCATCTATTTCGGCGGCACCGCGATGAGCGACGGCACCTACGCGGTGCGCGTCAGCGTTGAATTCGAGGGCGGCGCGGCGACGCGCTACACCTACCTCGATTTAGAGCAATCCCGCAAGGTCGGCGCATTGGCCTCGGCGAACGTCGCCATCACCGGCGAGATGAGCCCCGAACAGATGGCGCAGACCATCGGCATTCCGCCGAGCATGGTGCGGCGCTACGCGTCGGACGGCGTCGGCGTACTGGAGGTCCATTTCGGACACACCGATCCGTTCGGCAACTTCAGCCCCGCGTGGCGCGGGGAGTTTGTCGCGACCGTCAACACCGACACCAAGGCGCTCTCGGCGTGGTTCTGGCCCGCCTACGACGGCGCCGACCCGCTGATGATCGAGAAACTGCAGGGCAACCCCGTCGCATTGCAGTACGATTCGTACGACCAGTTCCTGAACGACAAATACATCTTCGAGCGCTCGCTGTACATGTTGAACCGCTTCAGCATCGGGGATATGCGCGCGGTGTTCGGTCCGATGGAACTGTTCAGCACCGACGGCGGCGTCGCGCTCTACCGCATCGAGTCGCCGGAGTTGCTGGAGACGTCGGGGCTGCCCGCCTACCGGATGTCCTTCGGCTTCGATAGCCGCAGCCAGTTCGTCATGTCGTCGTTTAGCAATCTGCGACTGTTTGACAAGCCCGGCATGCTGGCCCAGAGCGACTACAACGCCATCACGCGCGGCATGTCGTACGGCGAGGTGCGGGAACTGATGAAAATCCTGCCGACCGCTGTGATGATCAACGAGTACTACTTCTCGCTGTGCTACGGCAGACGGCTCGAGAAGGACACGTTCGAGGATCAGTTCGAGCTGATCATCAGCTTTGATATCGACAACAACTACGTTCAGGCAATCTACATCAACACCGGAGAATAAGGAAAACACCCGCGGAATACGATCGAAAGGGAATTTGAATGAATACGGCAAGAATGTCGAAAAGCATCGCAAGCGAGATGCGCTACTTCAACCGACCCTACGCGCTGTCGGTGCTGACGCTGGTGACGGCGGTCATCGCACTGACCACCGTGATGTTTACGGTGTTCGAATTCTTCAGCACCCAGGACGAGTTCAACCGGAAGCTGCTGCTGCTGAGTTGTGTGATGCTGGCGGTCGTGCTGGCCGTGCTGATCGTCTACAACCTCTACCGCAGTTTTCGGGCGTCGACGTTCGCCGCGGTCATGGCCGTCACCGGCACCCTGTACGTCGTGCTGGCGGTCAGCGGCATCATCCTGGCGACCACCGTCTGGGCCGAGCAGCTGGACCAGCAGATCGAGAACGGGCGCGCACTGTTTCTGGGCAACGTCCTGCAATGGGTGTGGCTGCCCGCGCTGGCGCTGATTCTGTTCTACCTGATCATGTTGTATATTCCGCCGCGCACCATTATACCGCGCGGGGGCCACCTGATCCTACTGAACGTATTGATTCCAGTAATTATACCATTTGTAGTACTGGTGTTCACCCGCTCCAAAGAGATTCCGCTGCTGGAGTGGGGGAGCGGTGCGATCGTCCTTTACAGCGCGGGGATGTTGTGTTACGCCGCACGGTTTTTCCTAAAAGCAATCTATATGATCCAGCTGAACCGCGCGCCGCGCAGAGAGGCGGCGTCCGAGGAGGTCTACTACGCCGGGAAGAAACCGAGCCTGCTGAGCAGACTGCGCCGGTCGACGGCGGAACCCGATACCGAAAAACCGGCGAAACCGGTCATCGAAACGGTGGAGATCGCCGATGAACCGTTTGCGGCGGACGCAGACCGCAAGAAATACGACAAGAAAGAGACCGCCGAAGCGGAGACGCCCGCGGCGGAACCGACCGAGGAACCGGCAGAAACCGAGGTCGTGCCGGAGACCCCGGAGACGCCCGCAGCGGAGCTCGAGCCCGATCCCGAAATCGCGGCCGAAGTCGAAAAAGAAACCGACGTTGAAACAGAAACCGAATCCGGAGAGGAATCGGAGCCCGAGGTTGCGCCCGAACCTGAAACAGAATCCGAGCCCGAGGAGAAAACCGAATCCGAGTCCGAGGAGGACAAGGAGCCCGGCGCGATACAGCGTGTCGCTGCCGCCGCGACAGGCGCTGCCGCCGCTGCCCTGCGCTGGATGAAGGCGATCGGAAAGACGAAGCCGCGCCGCGCCGCCGACACGGACAGCGCCGAAGCGGATAAAACAGAGCCCCCGACCGAGGAACCCCTGCCCGCCGAGCCTGCGCGCCCGACAAGCAAAAAGGCAACGACGGAAGCAGCGGCGGTGCCCGACCCCGCGGAGCCCGCGTTCACGGCGATCGCCCCCGAGACGCCCGCGCCAACAGCGAGCGATGAGCCGACCGCACCGAAAAAAGAGAAGAGCTTTTTCAGGAAGCTGACAGCGGTCTTCGAGCCCGAACCGGCGGAGGAGTCCGACGCAGCGGAGCCCCCGACCGAGGAACCCCCGCGCACGACAAGCAAAAAGGCAACACCGGAAGCGGCGGCAGTGACCGAGCCCGCGGCGGTTGCCGCCGAGATGCCCGAGCCTGCGGAGATCGAGCCCGCGGCGGTCGCCCACGAGACGCCCGAGCCTGCGGAGATCGAGCCCGCGGCGGTCGCCCCCGAGGCGCGCGCGCCGTCGGGGAGCCCAGAGGAGCCCGGAGCGGGCGGGGGGCCGGGGGGCCGTGCGGAAGC
>JAVBVJ010000051.1:0-13853 GCA_031554355.1 Oscillospiraceae bacterium | reverse complement strand
GGACTACCTGGGTCTTACCGTCGACGCCGACCTCAACAAAGCCGCCTCGCGCAAGGAGGCCGTGTTCTCGACCGGAAAGACCAAAGCGATGGTCATTCCGACCAACGAGGAGATCATGATCGCGCGCGACACCAAACGGCTGATCACGTCCTAATAAAACAACTCGAAAAGAGCCATGATAATGGCTCTTTTCTCTTGGCAGATACGCCGAAGGGGCCCCTGATGAAAAAAGCTGCTTCTGTTCTTCTTATCTTTATACTGATTGTCGTCCTGTCCGGTTGCGGCCGCCGAAAGACACTGTCACCCGGTACCTATGAATCCGAGGACGGCCTCACACGGGTTGTTCTGGAGGACGACCAGTTGTTCCATGTCTTTTGTTTGGCGATCAGTTATTCGCCGAGCGGCACCTATGTGATCGACAACGGCACGCTGTTTTTACAGGTTATCGATTCCGATACTTTTGTATTTACCGTTGAAAAGGACGGTTCGCTGACTTTTGTCAGCGGCAGTTGGCTTGAGAACTTTGTTGAGCCCGGAACTGTTTTTAGCGTTGTGAAGAACGCGGATTGATTTCTGTAAGGCGGCGGCGTATCGGGATGCGGAAATGTCGAAATTTTGTGACAGGGAGTTGTCGACCGTGAAAAAAGGCAAGGGTGCTGTTCTGATGGAAACCGTTCTGATACACATTCTGTATTTGGTTCTTTTCTATGTAGCGCTGCTCCTGCTGCATAATAACCGTCTTATAATAAAGAATCTTTCGGAAATCACCGGCAGCAACTTTTTTGTTCAGCTGCTTTTACATATGGCTGTAATGCTGGCGTTCCCAATTGCTGTAGCCGTATACACCAAAACAAGCTTAACCGCGTTGGGAATAACCGCAAAAAACGGATTCCTGGGCGCGATTCTGCTTGTCGTCTATTTATTACAATTCTTTATACGCAAAGATTTTTCCGCGCGGGGTATTTACAGCGCCGTCTACCTCCTGGTCAGCGTTGCCTTGGGGGAGGAGTTGTTTTTCCGGGGGTGGTCCTATTCAAGACTTAAACAGATTAATCTGATCGCGGCGATGCTGATCAGCGGCATGTTTTTTGGCATGATGCACGCCATTTATCCGGGTGTTGTTGCCGGAAAGAGCGCGGCTGATATCGCTATCTCTATGGTGACAGGGCATCTTGGCGGCGGAATTGTTGGAGGCCTGCTCTTTGTTCTGCTCCTAGAATTAAGCGGCTCACTGTTTATCCCCATTCTTGCCCACGCTTTACTGGATTACGTGGATTACGCGAATGGCTGGTGGGGTGTGGCCGCATATGTGTTTTCGGTAGCCTACCTGATTGTGAAAATAAAATTTATCGATAAAAAAGCCATCCGGCTGTTTCATGTAAAGGCCGCTGACAGCGACACGAAGGCATAAAGCGACCCGGTTTCAGCCTGCATCGAACGTTTCCCGGCACCGAACCCGACGCGCACCCGCGCTGTACGCTGTTCCATAAACAAGCCCCTTTCCTTTCGGAAAGGGGCTTTCTGTCAGTTGTTGTTCTGCTGTTGCTGCAGCATGTCCTTGACCTTCATCAGGCGCGAGAGGTTGCCGCGCTCGTTCTCGTCCAGTTTCATGCGGATGTACTTGATCTCGCGTTTCATCTCGGGAATCATCACGTGCTCCAGCGCGTTGACGCGGCGGCGGGTCTTCTCGATCTCGTTGGCCAGCATGTTGCAGGTCTTCTCGATCTCGGCCAGCTCGATGAGCAGCGGCAGCAGCGCGGCGAGATCGAGCACCGCGCCGTCGAGCTCGCCCGATGTGAAGGCGAACCCGTACGAGAGCGACATCGACTCGGTCGTGTTGACGAGCTGAATGGTCGGCACCTCGACGCTCATGATGTTGCGCAGCCCCGTCTTGACGCGCGCCTCGCGCACGGGGTAGATCAGCGCCTCGGTGACGCCGGCGTTGCCCATGTCCGCGCGGGCGACCGAAAAGCGGCCCATCGCTTCGGCCAGCTTCTGCTCCACCTGTTCGCGCAGATGTTTGTTGCGCCGGATAATCTCGACAAAGCGGCGAACCATCTCATCGCGCTTGTCCTTTAACAGTTTATGTCCGCGCGCCGCCGTCTGAAGCCGCCGTTTGAGGCGGGTCAGCTCCATGCGGGTCGGATTGGTCTGTCGAGCCACGAACAGCCCCCCTTTTAGTCAGCTTCGCTTCCGGACATCGTGCTGGCGGCGTCCTCGGGCCAGTAGGTCTCCAGATGGCTGTCCCGGATACGCTTCATCTCGCTGCGCGGCAGGATCTTCAGCAGTTCCCAACCGATGTCGAGGGTCTCCTCGATGCTGCGGTTGGTGTTGTAGCCCTGCGAGACGTATTTGTTCTCAAACTGGGTCGCGAAATCGGCGTACAGTTTGTCGACGGGCGACAGCGCCGCGTCGCCGAGAATGACGGCCAGCTCCTTGGCGTCCTTGCCGCGCGCGTAGGCCGCGAACAGCTGGTTCATCGTGTCGGAGTGGTCGCTGCGCGTTTTGCCCTCGCCGGTTCCCTTGTCTTTCAGGCGGGACAGCGACGGCAGCACATCGATGGGCGGGGTGATGCCGCGGCGGTACAGTTCGCGCGACAGAATGATCTGCCCCTCGGTGATGTAGCCGGTCAGGTCGGGGATGGGGTGGGTCTTGTCGTCCTCGGGCATCGACAGGATCGGGATCTGGGTGATCGAACCCGCGTTGCCCTTGATGCGGCCCGCGCGCTCATATAGCGTCGCAAGGTCGGTGTACATATAGCCGGGATAGCCGCGGCGGCCGGGAATCTCTTTGCGCGCGGCGGAAACCTCGCGCAGCGCCTCGGCGTAGTTCGTGATGTCGGTCAGGATGACCAGAACGTGCATGCCCAGCTCGTAGGCCAGATACTCGGCGCAGGTGATGGCCATGCGCGGGGTGGAGATGCGCTCGACCGCCGGGTCGTTGGCGAGGTTCATGAACAGCACCGCGCGCTCCAACGCGCCGGTCTTGCGGAAATCGCTGATGAAGAAGTCGGCTTCCTCAAACGTGATGCCGATGGCGGCGAACACGACGGCGAAACCCTCGCCCGAGGCGCGCACCTTGGCCTGGCGCGCAATCTGCGCCGCCAATTGGGCGTGGGGCAGACCCGAACCCGAGAACACGGGCAGCTTCTGGCCGCGCACCAGGGTGTTCAGTCCGTCGATCGCCGACACGCCGGTCTGGATAAACTCGGCGGGGTAGTCGCGCGCGGCGGGGTTGATCGGGGTGCCGTTGATGTCCATCTTTTTATCGGGAATGATGGCGGGGCCGTTGTCGATGGGGTTGCCCATGCCGTCGAAGATACGGCCGAGCATATCGCGCGACACCGCAAGCTGGGTGCCGTGGCCCAAAAAGCGGGCTTTACTGGTTAAAATCTTCAGGCCCTGCGAGCTCTCGAAGAGCTGAACGAGCGCCTTGTCTTTGTGCACTTCCAGCACCTTGCCGAAGCGGATCTCGCCGTTCTGCTGCTCGATTTCGACGAGTTCGTCGTATTTGACGCCCTCGACGCCCTCGACCATCATCAGCGGTCCGACGACCTCGCGGATGGTTTTATACTCTTTACGCATAAATATCATCTCCTCCCGCCAGCTCGGCAAATTCGTCATCGATCTGGGTTCGGATCGCGCCGATGCCCTCGATCGCCTCGTCCTCGACGATGTACTTCATGCGGCCGATGCGCTCGCGGACCGGCATGCCGATGATCTTGCTGAACACCACGTCCTTGTCCAGCGCCTCGAGCGCCTTGTGGTACCAGTACAGGATGGTGCTGAGCATGGCGTACTGTTTCTGCGGCGAGGTGTAGGTGTCGACCTCGTTGAACGCGATCTGGTGCAGATAGTCCTCGCGGATGCTGCGTGCGCTCTCGAGCTTGACGCGGTCGCGGAAGCCCAGCGCGTCGACGCCGACGAGGCGCACGATCTCCTCAAGTTCGGACTCGTCCTGCAGCAGCAGCATCGTCTCGGAGACCATTTTGGACCACTCGGAGCCGATGTTCTCGTCGAAGTAAGTGCCCATCGTCTCTTTGTAGAGCGAGTAGCTGGTCAGCCAGTCGATGGCCGGGAAGTGGCGCTTGTACGCCAGCGACGACGACAGGCCCCAGAAAACCTTAACGATTCGAAGCGTCGCCTGCGAGACGGGCTCGGAGGTGTCGCCGCCCGGCGGAGAGACGGCGCCGATGGCCGAGATGGCGCCCGTGCGCTTGTCGCTGCCGAGGCAGGTGACGATGCCGGCGCGCTCGTAGAACTCGGCGAGACGCGAGCTGAGGTAGGCGGGGTAGCCCTCCTCACCGGGCATCTCCTCGAGGCGGCCCGACATCTCGCGCAGCGCCTCGGCCCAGCGGGAGGTCGAGTCGGCCATGATGGCGA
Organism: Oscillospiraceae bacterium; assembly: GCA_031554355.1. GTDB lineage: Bacteria > Bacillota > Clostridia > Oscillospirales > Ruminococcaceae > JAVBRN01. The sequence goes on along the minus strand of JAVBVJ010000051.1, from coordinate 9,471 downwards.
CTTTATAGCCCATGTCGCGGATGTACTCCGCGATGGTAATACCGGTATAGATGGAGGCCTCGCGCGCCGCAACGGGCATATCCGAGGTGTTCGCGATGAGCACGGTGCGGTTCATCAGCGACTGGCCGGTGCGGGGGTCGACCAGCTCCGGGAACTCCATCAGAACGTCGGTCATCTCGTTGCCGCGCTCTCCGCAGCCGACATATACGATAATATCGGCGTCGGCCCATTTGGCGAGCTGGTGCTGAACAACGGTCTTGCCCGAGCCGAACGGCCCCGGGATCGCCGCGACGCCGCCCTTGGAGATCGGGAACAGGGTGTCGATCGAGCGCTGGCCCGTAACCATCGGTTCCACCGGTGTCTGTTTCTCGAAGAACGGGCGGCCCTTTCGAACCGGCCATTTCTGCAGCATCGGCACCTCGACAACGGCGCCGTTCGCGGTCTTGATCTTCGCGACGGGCTCCTCGATCGTGCATTCGCCCGTAAAGATCCACTCGACGGTGCCCGAGAGCGCCGGCGGCATCATGACTTTGTGCAGGGCGCTGGGCGTCTCCTGGACGGTGCCCAGAATGTCGCCGCCCGTCAGCCGGTCGCCCACGGCGGCGACGGGGTTAAACGCCCATTTTTTGGTGCGGGACAGCTTCGGCACGTCGATGCCGCGCGCGATGCGGTCTCCGGTCTGCTCACGGATGACGTCGAGCGGACGCTGGATGCCGTCGAAGATGCCGCCGATCAGGCCGGGGGCGAGTTCGACCGACAGCGCTTCGCCCGTCGCGTAGACGGGTTCGCCGGGGCCGAGACCCGCGGTCTCCTCGTAGACCTGAATCGACGCGACGTCGCCGCGCAATTCAATGATTTCGCCGATCAGTCGCTGTTCGCTGACGCGCACCACGTCGTACATCTGGCTGTCGGCCATGCCGGACGCCACGATCAGCGGGCCCGAGACTTTCTCAATGACTGCGGCGGTAGTTTCTTTTCCCATATCGGTTACTCTGCCTCCTCAAACAGGATGTCGGCTCCTATGGCCTTTTCTATATTGTCCCGAATGCCCTTCATGCCGAGCCCGGTAGAGCCCTCTCGATTGGGAATCAGGATAATCGCGGGGTAGGTTTCGGTTTTGTAGCGATCCACCGCTTCTTTCGCAAGGGCGGCGGCCTGTTCGGTGATATACAACACTTTGGTGCCGTCGCGGGCAAGCCTGTGAATGGCTCGTTCAATCTCCTGCGGCTTTTCGGCGAAAACAGTTTCGATTCCGAGCGCGCGCCAAAGCATCACCGAATCGCGGTCGCCTACTACGGCGATACTGCCTTGTTCCATAGGCCGAAATCCTCCTTCTTCAAGATGATCGTGCTAGTCGGTCGCGGGGGTCTGCTCTGCGCGCTTGCGCGCAAACGCGATGCGCAGCGCACGGCACTCGTTCTCGCCGCGCAACAGGAAATACGCGACCGGCCCGAATCCGAAGCTGTCGAACCGCTCGTCGCGGGCGATGTTCAGCAGATAATCCGCGAAGGCCTCCGAGACCTCCTCGGTTCTGCCGTTTTCCAGCCGGTCCAGCTGCGTCTTGATAAAATCGCGGTAGGGTTCGCGCGCCAGCAGTTCGGCGGTTTTCTTGTCGTCGGCGTGCAGCGCGGCGGTGATGTTTTCGAGCGGAAGGTTTCCGCCGGGAATCAGCATCTCCTCAAGCTCGGCGGTCTCCCATTTCAGGGCGCGCGAGCGGTAGATGCTTAAGATATTGGAAAAATCGACCTTGGCCATGAAGTATTTTTTCGCGAACGCGTTGCCCCTGCGCTTGATGATCTCAAAGATCTTGGCGAAGAAGGCGCGGTCGACGTCGGCCGACATCTTGCGGGGGTTCTGGACGTGGGTCAGTTCCGCTTCGACCGCCGCGAGGCTCTCGGCCAGCGGAGCGCCCAGCGCGGTGTAGTCCTTCTCGGCGACGCAGTTCCGGAGCACATCGAGGTCGAAGACCCCGCGCTCCAGCTCGGAATCCAGCATCGATTTCTCGCCGAGCATCCGTGTTTTGATCAGGTACTTCAGGTTGACGGCGTCGAGCGGCAGCCAGAACACGGTCGTCAGCTCGGCGTCGGGCGTCACTTCCAGCACCAGATCCCGCATCTCCTTGATGCGGAAATCGATCATGCCGTCGACATCGTCCTTCACCGGGTAATCCGGCGCAAAGCCCCAGTCGTTCAGCTGTTTCACGGCGTCCGCCATCGGCAGCTCGCGGATGCGCTGAATCTGGCCGCGGTCGAGCAGGTTGTTTTCCAGAATGCGAATGCGTCCGACCGCGTACGGGTAGTTGACGGAAGGCATATTACCCCTCCTTTTCGCCGAATATAAGCGCCGAGACCGCCGGTTCCCCGGCGTCGCGGTAGTTGGCGATCAACGCGTCGAACGAGCAGTCGATGTCGGTCAGCTCGCCGATCAGACAAAAGCCGCCCTTGAAGTCGCCGGGCTCTTTCGCCAGCGACAGTTTGCCGGGTTTTCCCGCTGCCGTCAACGCGTCGTTGAGGGTCTCGAGCAGCGGCTTTTTGCCCGCGAACGGCTTGGTGTACTTCGCGGTGTCGTCGGCGGAAACCTGCAGCAATTCGCTGCCGGTCTCGACGGCGCCCAGCGCGAGCGACACGATCAGTTTCTCGTAGTCGGCGTCGGGCAGCGCACACAGCGCGTCGACCGCTTTCGAGAACGCCTCGTCCAGCAGCTGGCGGCGGGTCTGCAGCGCGGATTTCCGCGCCGTCAGCTGTGCGCCGAGCATATCGCGGCGGGCGTTCTCCTCCGCGTCGGCCTTGGCGCGCGCCAAAACCGACGCGGCGTCTTTTTCCGCCGCAGCTTTCGCCTTGTCGACCGTCGCTTCACTGGTGGCGACCGCGTCGTTGATGATCGCGTCGGCATCCTGTTTCGCTTCGGCTAAAATGGCATCGAGAATTTGTTGTGCTCCCAATTGTTCATCCTCCTAAAATTGGTAAGGCCGAACAAAAGCTTATGCGAGCGCCAACAGCATCAGCAGCGAAACGAGCAGCGCGAGAATAGCGTAGATCTCAACCAGCGCGGCCATCGTGATACCTTTACCGGAGGAGTCCGGCTGTTTTGCGGTCATGTGGATGGCCGCGGTCGCGGTCTGGCCCTGATAGATCGCCGAAACAAGGCCGCCGATGGCCATCGGCATGCAGGCGCCGAAATACTGCCAGCCTAACAGGGTATCAATCGCGGTCACCTCGCCGCCAAGAAATCCCAGATTCAGCATCACAATAAATGCGACGATAAATCCGTAAAAACCCTGGGTGCCCGGAAGAATTTGAAGAACGAGCAGTTTTCCGAAGAGATCGGGGTTTTCAGAGCAGACCCCGGCGCTGGCCTGACCGGCGGTGCGCACACCGTAGGCCGAGCCGATTCCGGACAGGATGACGGCGAGCGCCGCGCCAACAATGGCAATGATAAGACCGAGTGACATGATAGAATCCTCCAAAAAATAATTTATGATTTTTTTCTTTCCTTGGCAATAACAGCGGTTTTGGAACGCACGGCCAGCGGCTTAAATTGATAACCGCCACCCTCGTAGAACTTTCCGAACATCTCGACGTACTGCAGGCGTCCGGCGTGGACGTAGGCGGACAACAAACCCATGACCAGGTTAAACAGATGTCCGGCGATATAAATCAGGATCGCGCCGATCCATCCGACGACGCCTCCCCCGCTTTTGACCATGCCTGCCAGCGTGTTCATAACCATGCCGATGACGCCGGAGGACAGGATGAGCGCCATGATGCGGGAGTAGGATAACAGATCGCCGATAAAGCCGGAGGCGCTGAAGTAGATGGACAGCAATCCGCTGCCAAAGCGCTTGATCGGGTTTTTGACGCCGCCTTTCGGGAAGAACAGAATGACGGCGAGCAAGCCGAGCACAATCCACTGCGCGATACTTTTGGTCTGGGGCAGGAACATACCGACCAGCGCCGGAATCATCAATATCCACGCGAACTGGTCGACGATGGCGCTGCCGTAATCTTTTTCCTTGATGAGGTAGTAGGCCTTGACCAGCATGCCGGTTGCCAGATGCAGATATCCAAGGCCGACACAGACCATCAACAGGATGAGCGGTTCTCCCATCGGGGTCAGCGGTTTTCCGTCGGCGAGGGTAATCAGCGGCGGGAAGAGCTCGGCGCCGAAATAGCTGCCGAAGATCACGCCCCAGAACGCGGTGGTGACCGAACCGAACAGCATGACCCGCCACAGACCGGAGGTCTCGGGCGGCGGCCTCTTGATCAGTAAGTATCCGCCGATCAAAACTGCCATGATCAGGCCGTAACCCGCGTCGGCCATCATCATGCCGAAGATGATCCAGTACCACGGCGCCATGACCGGGTTGGGGTCGACGCCGTCGATCGGGTTGGGGCGGCTGAACATATCGGTGATCGATTCGAACGGCCGGATAAATTTGTTGTTGCGCGTCAGCGTCGGGGCCTTCTCGCCCTCGGCCGCGTCCTCGACGATCAGCTCGAAGACGTCGGTTGCGTCGTGCAGCGTCTCCTCGAGCTCGTCGCGGCGGTCGGCCTCGAACCAGCCGTTCAGGAAGAACGTCGCGTCGGTCTTTTCGTAAGGGGTGTCGGCGCGCGCGAGGTCGGCGTTCAGCTTGTCGTACAGCACGTCGAGTTCCTCGCCCGACGAACCGGCTTCCTTCGCCTGTTCCTTCAGCGCGTCGAGCTGTTCCTCGGCGTCCGCGATCTCGTTTTCAATGCGCGCGTACTCGTCCCGCACCAGCCCTTTGACGGCGGGCGGGGACGACACGACAAACCCGATGCCCTTAAGTTTTTCCGAGATCTCGTCGCGCACATCCTTGAGGCAGACCAGCAGGGCGGCGGACGATCCGGCGGTGCGCCCGAGAATCGTGACGTCGAGCGGGTATTCCTCCGCGAGCTCCTCGAGCTTGAGGGCGCCCGCGACCGGGATGTAGCCCGTGATGGGGACGGCGTTGCGCGTCTCGCGGATCTCGCCGACCGGGATCTCGAGCGGCAGCCACGGTTCCAGCTGTGTCTGGTTCGACTTCCCCGCCGCGATAACGGCGTCGAGCTGCGCCATCTGCTCCTCGATCTTGCGGGCCTGTCCGGCCAGCGTGAGGCCTTCCTCGTGCTCGGTCAGGATGTCGGCGTAGGTACGCAGCGGCAGCGGCGTCAGCATGCCGGGCTGCTTGCGGTACTTCTTCATGAAATTGAGGGCCTGTTGCGTGTCCTGTACGGACTGTTCCACGGTGTTCAGCTTCTTGTCCCGAACGCTTCCGTCGTTCTCGACCACCATCAGGATGGCGGCCCGCTGCAGCGCGAGGAGAATGGCGGCCCGATCTTTCCGAAGCGCGAACACCGTCGCCTTCTTCATCGGTACAATCATGTGCGGGAAACCTCTTTCACAATGTAATCCACGGCTTTCGGGATATTGACGGCGACCTTTTCGGCGAACGCGGCGTCCTTCTTCTGCTCTTCGTCCAGAAAGCTTTGCGCCGCCTGCTGCGAAGCCGCTGCGGCGCTTTCCGCAAGCGCGCGGCACTCCGCCTTGACCTTTTCCATGCGATCGGCGGCTGTGTCCTCGGCGCGCTTGCCCGCATCGCGCAGCAGTTCGCGCGACTTGGCCGCGGCGTCGCTTCGGATATCGGTCGCTTTCTGCTCGCAATCCTTGATTTGATCGAGAATTGTCATGGTTTCACCGTCCGTTTCATAGATTCTTGCTGAGCATGCTATTTTTATTATATCGCCTTATAAAGAAAAAATATAATAAAATATCTTTGTTTTTAAATTCACAAAGTATAATATACCATAAAACATTGAATAAAGCGATACTTTGTGCGATAATATTTTTGTTTTTGAAAGGAATGATTGCTATGGAACAGTATAACCCCGCGATGATCACCGACTTCTACGAGTTTACGATGTCCAACGGATACGCGCTGTCCGGAATTGGAGACACGATGGTCTATTTTGATATGTATTTCCGGCAGGTTCCCGACGGCAGCGGTTTCGCGATCGCGGCGGGTCTCGGCAGCCTCATCGACTTCATCAAGACCATGCGGTTCACGAAATCCGACATCGACTACCTGCGCGCGAAAAACCTGTTCGACGAGGCGTGGCTGGGCGAGCTGAGCGACTTCCGGTTTCGCGGCGACATCTTCGCCGTGCCCGAGGGCTCGGTCGTCTTTCCGAACGAACCGCTCGTCGTTGTGCGCGCGCCGGCCAGCCAGGCGCAGCTGATCGAGACCTACCTGCTGCTCTGCCTCAACCACCAGAGCCTGATCGCCACCAAATCCAACCGCATCGTCCGCGCGGCGGACGGCCGCGCCGTTCTCGAGTTCGGCGCGCGGCGGGCACAGGGCGAGGAGGCCGCGGTGATGGGCGCGCGGGCGGCGTACATCGCGGGCTGCATCGGATCCTCCTGCACCGTCGCGGAACAGCGCTTCGGCGTTCCGGCCGAGGGCACGATGGCGCACTCGTGGGTACAGGTCTTCGACGACGAGTACACCGCGTTCTACAATTACTGCAAGCTGTATCCCAACAGCGCCTCGCTGCTGGTCGACACCTACAACGTGCTCAAGAGCGGCGTGCCCAACGCCATCAAGGTGTTCAAGGAGCTCGGCATCACGAAGTGCAGCGTCCGCATTGATTCAGGCGACATCACCTACCTCTCCAAAAAGGTGCGCGCCATGCTCGACGCGGCGGGGCTGACCGACTGCAAGATCGTCGCCAGCAACTCGCTCGACGAGGTCATCATCCGCGACATCCTGTTTAACAAGGGCTGCGTCGACATTTTCGGCGTCGGCGAGCGGCTCATCACCGCCAAGAGCGACCCCGTGTTCGGCGGCATCTACAAGCTGGTCGCGGTCGAGGACGAGAACGGCGCGATCATCCCGAAAATCAAGGTGAGTGAGAACGTCTCCAAGATCACGACGCCGCATTTCAAGAAGCTGTACCGCTTGTACGAGAACGCCACCGGCAAGGCGATCGCCGACTACATCTGCGTCCACGACGAGTCGCTCGACGGCGTGACCGAGCTGACCTTGTTCGACCCCGAGTACACGTGGAAGAAGCAGACCGTCAACGACTTCACCGCCCGCGAGATGCTGGTTCCGGTTTTTCTCGACGGCAAACTGGTCTACGAGCAGCCCTCGATCGAGGAGATCCGCGCCTACTGCGCGCGCGAAGTCGACTCGCTCTGGGACGAGGTCAAGCGGTTCGAGAACCCGCACAACTACTACGTCGATCTCTCGGACAAGCTCTGGGGCATCCGCAACGAACTCCTCGAGCACAGCAGGTAGCCGATGGGGGGATACGATCTGGTTTTGTTCGACTTCGACGGCACATTGCACGACTCCTTCGAGAGCATCGCGCTCTCGTACCAGTACGCGCTGTTCGCGACCAAAAGCATGGTGATCGACGATCTCCAGCGCTTTCGCCCCTGCATCGGCCCGCCCATCGCGGACAGCTTCGCGATGTTCGGCGTGCGCCCCGACGAGGTGGCCGACTGCTTCCGCCACTACCGCGATTTCTTCAACCGGCGCGGCTACACCTACTGCAAGCCCTACCCCGGCGTGACGGAGATGCTGGAACGGCTGCGCGCCGCCGGCATTAAGATTGCGATCGCCAGCAGCAAGGGGATCTCGGTCATCACAATGCTGCTCGAGAAGGACGGGCTGACGCCGCTGTTCGACTACATCTCCGCCCAGTCCGACGAGGAGCACGCGCACCATGAATCCAAGACCAGCCTCATCGAGCGGGCGATGCGCGCGCTCGATGCCCAGCCCGAGCGCACCGTCATGGTCGGCGACCGACACTTCGACGCCGAGGGCGCCCGCGGCGCAGGGGTCGACTTTATCGCGGCCGACTACGGCTTTGCCGAGCCCGACGAGTTCGACGCCTACCCCGTCGCGCTGCACGCGGAAAGCGTCGCTGACATCGCCGCGTTCGTGCTGGGCGATTAACAGTATTTTCCATTTTATCTTTGTATAGAAAACTCGGAATGGATCACACTATTACCACGGAAGATTTGTTGACCTTTCAGAAAAACGATACACCGTCAGCGGTTCGCATCGTTCTTCGGATTGAAAGCGGAAATGAATCTTCCGCTTTATTATGCTTTCCTTTCAGGCGGCCTGTGCGCAGCACCAAAATAAAGCCCTAGTCACGAACCGCGGCGCTATACTGTAATTGAGTTTTAATGAAGGCGAATTTAAAAGGATGCTTCAACGTCGAAGCATCCTTTGAGATTTTGCTGACTACTTAAAGTCAACTGTTATAGGTTCTGAATCAAATATCGTGTTCCATCCGCTCGCGTCGAATATATGAACAGAAAACTCAATGATTTCTATTTCTGTTATATCATTTTCTTGTAAGTTGCTTTCAAAAAAGGTTATTGAATCGAATGCCTTTTTCCCAGAAAGAACATCACATGAAAATATTGGATCTATCATAAACCCGTTTATAGAAGTATCGCGAAGCTGGATGGTAACGTCATTTTCGCTATTGTTTTCAACGAACAGGTATAATTCAGCGCCCCAAATACTATCTGTGCTATCTAATTTTTTTATTACAATGCGAATTCCATCTTTATCTAACACAGGTATTCCAGAATCATCAAATGTTTGAACAAAAGAAGTGTCGGCAGAAGTTACTATGTTGATGGTTTCGGAATCAAAAACAGTATCCCACCCATCAGTTGTGAACACATGAAACTTGAGTTCAATATCTTTTATTGTGGTTATATTCGCAGTCTCCAAATCAGAGGACATAAAAACTATCTCACTATTTGCTTTTTTACCATTCTGAACATCACAGGAAAATATAGCATCAACCATAACGCCATTAATCGAGGAATCCCTTATTTGTACTGTTACAGAAATATCACTATTGTTTTCGACAAGCACCTTCAGTGATGGCCCAAAGATATCATCAGAGAGAGATTTTAACGTAATTTTTATTCCGTCCTTATCAAGGAGAACCGTTTCTTGAACAGTGATTACGGGCTTTTGCGGTTCCTCTGCTTTTGCAGACTCAGAGGGGTTTTGGGTCGAATTATCAATATTACTTGGCTGATGAGTATTTCCATTAGTTGAACATGCACTCAAAAACACCATAAGTGCAATTAAAATAAATACTAAAAATCTCTTCATAAATATTCCCTTTCTCTTGTTTTAGTAAAATATACCATTATTGTATTCAACTTTCAACAATAAATCATTTATTTTGCCAAAATTCGATTTATTATATCTCTTATGAAAGAAATATTTTTAGAAGCGTGCGATCAGCCGCGAGCTTAGGCAACATCATGAACGATCTGTTCTTCAAGTAAACAATTCATAAATCGGCGATGATTGATAATATTTCTCCGCCGTAAAAGACGCCCGGTTCACCTCCGCCCGGCCCCGACATAGGCATTTATGAACCCCCGCCGTTCTGGACGGCGGGGGTTCCTGTTTTTTCGGAAATCGAAAAT
>JAVBVJ010000012.1:0-6186 GCA_031554355.1 Oscillospiraceae bacterium | reverse complement strand
TTTTTCGCAGCTCTCTCAAGACCAAATCGATCGCGCTGTTACCCTTATCAACAATCGCCCCAGAAAACGCTTTGGCTTTCGTTCCCCTTCTGAGCTCTTTTTCCCCTACTGTTGCACTTGACTTGACAATTCACAGCTAGTTTTTAGTGACTAGGTATTAGTTTCGCTCCGCGAGAGCAGTTTAAGACACAGGAGTCGTTCTCGAACCGTTCGCCGCCGTTACTTCCCTAGCGGGTTTGGGGGCGCAGCCCCCATTTTAATTCGGGCGGGTGGGCGGATAAGCCAAGGCGGCGAAAGGCCTGATAGCTACTAGTTTCTAGTCACTAGTCACTAGAAACTAGTAACTATCTTGCCCTCGCGCCGATTGCTGGGGTGCTCGGCGCAAAAATAATGACTTCGGGATACCTCACCCTTGACTTTCAACCGCTGTCGCGAAGCGATTACTGGCTCTGGTCCTGTGTTCTGTCAATGTTCGGGCTGCGAACTGGAGGGATCAGATACTTTGGTCCTCAACAGCTTTCGCGGAGCGAACCTAACAACTATGCCCTTGACCTTCATCCCTTATTTCCAATGTGCCGCGCGCAGCAAGGCACTTCCATCAACTAGCGTCTAATGTCTAGTGTCTCGCAACTTCTTGCTCTTCCATCAACTAGCGTCTAATGTCTAGTGTCTCGCAACTTCTTGCTCTTCCATCAACTAGCGTCTAATGTCTAGTGTCTAGCAACTATTCGTCCTCCAACTCCGTCTCCAGATCAAAGGAGATTGTCGTGCCGACGCCCGGCGCGCTCTCGATGCGGATGGTGCCGCCGTGCTCCTCGACGATGGCTCGGCAGATGGGCAGCCCCAAACCCGACGACTCCTTGGGATTGGGCGACTCCATCACCGTGTAGTAGCGCTCGAACACCCGGTCGAGGTCCTCGGCGGCGATGCCGGTTCCGTGGTCCTGTACCGAGATCACGACGCGTTTGCCCTGCACCTGCGCCGTGATCAGTATCACCGAGTCGCTGGCGTAGCGGTTGGCGTTGGTGATCAGATTGAGCAGCACCTGATAGATCGCGTCGGCGTTGACGCGCACCGCGGGCAGTCCCCGCTGGATGCGCCGGCGCAATGTGTTGCCGCGCCCCGATACGACGGGCGTCATCATGTGGATGGCGCGCGTGATGATGCTCTCGGCCGCGACGTCCGCGCGCTCCCGCTTGGTCTCCTCGCCCCGTGCGATGAGCAGCAGCTGGGACACCATGCCCGAGAGGCGGTCGGCCTCCTCCATGATTAAGTCGAGGTTTTTGGCGGCGTCCCCGTCCGCGAGCTCGGGCGGCAGGCCGAGTTTGGTGATCTGGGCGTAGCCCGACATGACGGTCAGCGGCGTGCGCACCTCGTGGGAGATCGAGGACAGAAAGTTCGTCTTGAGGTCGTTCAGGTGTTGCAGCAGCTTGTTCTCCTCCGCCAGCTCGCGCTCGACCTTGCGCATCGCGGTGACGGTTTTTTCAATCTTCATGAACTGGAAGAACAGCGCCGCGATCTCCAGAAAGACGGTCAGCATCATCATCAGAATGCTGAAGATCGGGATGCGCTCAAGCAGGCGCCAGTTCGTCGTAAAGCTGTCGATGTCGTACGCGAACCCGACGAGGAATGTCACGATGCCGACCAGCGCCATGATCTGTTCCGACTCCATCGTTTTGATACGCACGAGCTGGCGGATCACGGTGTAGATCAGGTACACGACAAACGCGAACTGGAAGTAGAAGGACGCCGTCGTGTAGGCCGCCGGTTTGAGGAAAAAGACCGAGACCGTGAACAGCGCCGTCAGCACATACAGAACAAAGCGCATCCACCGGTAGTAGTTGAAGCTGAAGAAGGACTCGATAAAGCTGACGACCAGCAGCACCAGCAGCACGATCGTGAAGTGGTGAATCAGGTAGGAGAACTGCCAGGTGATGTTCGGGAACAGATTGTTGAACAACAGCTCGCCCGCCAGACCGTATCGCACCGCCAGCACAAGGCAGGTCAGCGAGAAGCTCAGGTTCGCGCCCAGTTGCTGGTGGAACAGAAACAACCCCAGATGGATGACGAACGCGGCGATCAATGTTCCGAACACCGCGAAGCTGTAGAAGTAGGTGCGGGTCAGAATGGTCTGCATGTTGCGCTGCAGCCCGATGGTGAGCGGGTTCTCGTCCAGCGGGACGGCGCTGACGTCGAGATACTGGATGACGACCTCAATCTGCCGCTGTTCGGAAAACACGACGTACTCCAGCCCCATCGATTTCGAGATGGCGCCGCGCGAATAGATCGACAGATCGCCGACCACCTCGGCCGACCTGCCGTTGATAAAAACCCGGGTGACCCCCTCGATGCTGTGGAAGCGGATCGTGTAGACATCGTTGGCCGGCAGCGTCAGTTTGATGCGGAAGGTGCCGACGTTGCTCGTCTGCTTGACGCTGCCCTCGGTGTAACCGGCGATCTCGCCCGGTTCAAGCAGAACGCCGGGGTAGTGCTGCCACGCGTCGGTGCGCACGACCTCGTTCTTGAAGTCGACGCCGCTCAAATCGACGACGCCCCCGCTGCCCTCGACCTCCAGACTCGAGGAAAAGCTGAGGCCCGCGATCAGCGAATAAACCGTGACCACCAGCACAATGAACGCGATGATGACGAATGCGGTCTGGCTTCGTTTCATCTCGCCGCCTCCTCTCTGCTCAAAATCGCCGGGGATCAGGGGCTGTCCTTGAGGACGTAGGGTTCGACACGGTTGTAGACCGCCCGCTCGACGGTCGCGCGGATGCGGACGCCGTCCGCCTCGTAGACCTCTTCCAGGATGTTGCCGTGCTCGCGGATGACGGCCGCAAGTCCCAGTTTGTCGAACGGCAGCAGCAGGGTGCAGCGGATGACGCGCTCGGCCAACGTCTTGGAGATCTCGCCGAGCAGCGCGTCCAGTCCCTTGCCTGTTTTCGCGGACACCGCGATGCCGGGCAGCGCCTGCGCCGTGTCGATCAGGTCGCATTTGTTGAACACCGTGAGCGTCGGGATGTCGGAGCATTTCAGTTCGTCGATGACCTGTTTCGCCACCTGCAGCTGCTCGGGCCAGCCGCCGTCCGAGGCGTCCGCGACCAACAGCAGCAGGTCGGCGTACTCGATCTCCTCGAGCGTCGAGCGGAACGCGTCGATCAGGCTGTGGGGCAGCCGCGACACAAAGCCGACCGTGTCGATGAGCACAATCTGTTGCAGGTCGCCGACCGAGAGGCGGCGCGCCGTCGGGTCGAGCGTCGCGAACAGTTTGTCCTCGGCCAGCACCTCGGCCCCCGTCAATTTGTTGAGCAGCGACGATTTTCCGACGTTGGTGTACCCCACCAATGCCACGACCGGCACCCCGCTTTTGTCGCGCGTGTGCCGCGTCCGCTCCCGGCGCTGCTGTAAATCGTGGATGCGTTCCTTCAGGGCCGCCTGCCGCGTGCGGATGTATCGGCGGTCGGTCTCGAGCTTGCTCTCGCCGGGGCCGCGGGTTCCGATACCGCCGCCGAGACGCGACAGCGCGGTGCCGGCCCCCTGTAAGCGCGGCAGACGGTAGTTGAGCTGCGCCAGCTCGACCTGCAGCTTGCCCTCGGCGGTCTGTGCGGCCGCCGCGAAGATATCCAAAATCAGCGCGGTGCGGTCGATGACATCGACCCCGACCTCGTCGCTGATGTTGCGGATCTTGGTGCCGGACAGCTCGTCGTCGACGATCAGCACGTCGGCGTCCAGCCGGTCGCAGAGCTCCTTCGCCTCCTGCAGCTTGCCCGATCCGAGATAGGTGGCGGTGTCGGGTTTGTCGCGCCGCTGCACGACCTCGCCCACGACGTCCGCGCCCGCGGTGTCGCACAGTGCGCGCAGTTCCGCAAGGGAGGCGTCGATGTCGTATCTGCCGCTGTCGATGGCGGCGACGACCGCCCGCTCGCGTTTCAGTTCGTTGGTTTCACTCATAAATTAAAGCCGTTTCTTTAGATTCTACATTATTATAGCATAAAGACGCTTTTTGTATAGTTTCCTGCCCCGCCGCAAATATCCTCATGCGCCGCCGCCCCAAATCATATAATCCAATAGTCTTATTTTTGGGGAGAAGCCATGAAAATCAACTTTACCAAGATGCAGGGCGCCGCCAACGACTACATCTACATCGACTGCCTGAACAGCGACTACTACCTCTCGCCCGAGACCGTCCGCGCGCTGTGCGACCGGCACCGCGGCGTCGGCGCGGACGGCGTCATCTTTATCCGCCCCGACCCCGCCGCCGACGCGCGCATGGTGATGCTGAACGCCGACGGCACTGCGGGCGGCATGTGCGGCAACGGCATCCGGTGCGTCGCGCGGTATCTGTACGACAACGGTCTCGTCCGCGGCGACCCCGCGGGGGACGGCCGCATCCGGATCGCGACGCCGGGCGGCGTCCGCACGCTGCATCCGGTGTTCCGCGACGGGCGGCTCACCGCGTTTCAGGTCGACATGGGCGCGGCGGTGCTGCGCTGCGCCGAGATTCCGGTGCTGTACGACGGCGGCAACATCGATATCCCTGTCGACGTCAAAAACCGCGTCTACGAGACGACCTGCGTGTCGATGGGCAACCCGCACGCCGTCGTCTTCGTCCGCGACCTGCACGACATCGACGTCGCCGTGCTCGGGCCGCTGTTCGAGCATCACCCGCTGTTTCCCGACCGCGTCAATGCCTCCTTCGTTGTCGTGCAGAGCCCCGCCAACCTGCGGATGCGCGTGTGGGAACGCGGTGCGGGGGAGACGCGCGCCTGCGGCACCGGCGCCTGCGCCGCCACCGTCGCCGCCGTGCTGAAGGGGTACGTCGACTACAACCAGCCCGTCGCGGTCGATCTGCCCGGCGGCACCCTGGAGACGGTGTACGGGACCGACGGCCATGTGCTGCTGACCGGCGACGCCGAACCGGTGTTCACCGGCACCATCGAGGTGTGATATGGCAACTGTAAACGAAAACTTCCAGCGGCTGGAGTCGGGCTATCTCTTTGCGGAGATCGCGCGCCGCGCCACCGCCGTTCGGGACCGGCACCCCGACGTCCCGCTGCTCAGCCTCGGTATCGGCGACGTCACCCAGCCATGGTGCGCGCCGGTGATCGCGGCGCTGCACCGCGGCGTCGACGACCTGGCGGTCGTCGACCGCTTTCGCGGGTACGGCCCCTATGAGGGGTACGAATTTCTGCGCGAAGCCGTCGCGAACCGCTACCGAAAGCGGGGCGCTGCGGTCTCCGCCGACGATGTTTTTATCACGGACGGCGCAAAAAACAGCCTCGCCGACCTGCTCGATCTGTTCGCGGCGGGATCCACCGCGCTGATCCCCGACCCCGTCTATCCCGCCTACCTCGACGCGACGCTGCTGGCGGGCAACGTCCCGCATTTCCTGCGCGGCGCACCGGACAACAGGTTCCTGCCCGCGCCGCCCGCCGCGCCGTTCGATCTCGTCTACCTCTGTTCGCCGAACAACCCGACCGGCGCGGTGCTCGACCGGGCGGGGCTCACGGATTGGGTCGATTACGCGAACGGCTGCGGCGCGGTGCTGCTGTTCGACGCCGCCTACGAACGCTTTATCGCCGACCCCGCGCTGCCGCACTCGATTTTCGAGATTCCGGGCGCCGAGACCTGCGCGATCGAGATCTGTTCGCTGTCTAAAACGGCGGGCTTCACCGGCGTCCGCATGGGGTACACCGTCATCCCGCAGGCGCTCTCCCGGTCGGGGTTCTCCCTTTGCGACCTGTGGCGCCGGCGCATCGCCGCCCTCTACAACGGGGCCCCGTACCTGATCCAGCGCGGCGCGCTCGCCGTCTTTACGCCCGACGGCGAGCAGGCGACGGCGTCGCTTCTTTCGGTGTACCGAAAGAACGCCGCGCTGCTGCGCGAGGCCGTGTCGGCGCAGGGGCTCGAATGCTGGGGCGGAATCCATGCGCCCTATGTCTGGTTCCGGTGTCCGGGCGGGCTGTCGTCGTGGGCGCTGTTCGACCGGCTGCTGGCCGCCGGGGTGATCGCGACGCCCGGCGCGGGGTTCGGGGCGGGCGGGGAAGGCTTCATGCGGCTCAGCGCGTTCGGCCGACCCGACGAGACCGCGTGCGCCGCCGACCGCCTCTCCGCCGCGCTCGGAAATTTGAAATAACTTAACAATTTCCCGGTTTTCGTGTATAATACTGTCAATGACTGAAAGGA
>JAVBVJ010000139.1:0-8739 GCA_031554355.1 Oscillospiraceae bacterium | reverse complement strand
TCGAAGTTCAGCGCGACGACGTCGGGCACCACCGCGACGATCGTGAAGTTGTCAAGCGGGTTGGTCTTGGTCGCATTGAGGGTCAATTCGTAGGGACCCGCCTGGGTGACGCGGGTGTAGTTGGGCGCCACAAAGATGCTGTCCGCCGTCAGCGCGCCGACCACCGAGGCATCGCCGCGGACCCGAACCTCGACGCGGATGTCCTGCCGCCCGACGATGTCGAGGCCGAGGTTCTGGAACGACGAGTTGTTCGTCGTCAGGTTGACCGGAACGTTCTGGATCGTGCGGGTCATCTCGGTGTTGATCGTGAACACGACCACCACCCACAGAACAAATGCGACCACGATCGAGAAGACGGCGCGGGAGATGTTGTTGCTGAACAGTTTGTGCAATGTCCATTTATCTTTTTTCATCGTCTGAACACCTTGTCGAGGAAACTCTTGGTGCGCTCGCTCTCCTCGTCTTCCTTGGGAATCAGGTTGGTCTCGAGAATCCGGTACAGATTGGCGCGGTCGAGCCGCTGAATGATGATGCCGTTCTGGGCAAGCGAGATGCGCCCCGTCTCCTCGGAGACGACGACGATCAATGCGTCCGAGATCTCGCTCAGGCCGATCGCGGCGCGGTGACGCGTGCCCAGATCCTTGCTGATCTCGGTGTTCTGGGAGACCGGCAGCAGGCAGCCCGCCGCCGAGATGCGCGCGTTTTTCACGATGACCGCGCCGTCGTGCAGCGGCGAGCCTTCGTAGAAGATCGTCTCAATCAGTTCGGCGGTCGGCGACGCGTCGATCTTCGTCCCGGTGCTCTCAATCTCGCTGAGCCGCGAAAAATTCTCGATGACAATCAGCGCGCCGCAGCGCTTGCGCGCCAGCGACTCGGCGCTGTCGCTGATCGTGACCAATGCGCTGCGCCACTGGTCGCGCAGTTCCGTCGACATCTGCCCGCGGAACAGATTGACCAGCATCTTGCTGCGCCCGACCTGTTCGAGGCCGCGCCGGATCTCGGGCTGGAAGATGACAACGATCGCGATCAGGCCGAACTGGAGCACCAGCTCGATCATGAAGTTGACGGTCTTTAAGTCCAGAATCCGGGCGACGAAATATGCCAGCATCAGCACCGCGATGCCGCGCAGCAGCTGCGACGCCCGCGTCTGCCGCAGCAGCGAGACGATCATGTAGATGATCAGCGCCACGACGAGGATATCGATGATATCCCGAAATTTAAAAGTTGCGCGCAGAATCGAAAAGGTGTCGGAAAACCATCCGGGCACCACGACTGTTATCCAGTTGATAAATCCGCTCATACGCTTGTGTCCATTTCTGTTTATTCAATCACCGCGACGGCCTGCGCCGCGATGCCTTCGCCGGTTCCCGTAAAGCCCAGGCCCTCTTCGGTCGTCGCTTTGACGTTGACGCGGTTTTCGGCGACGCCCGCCGCCGCCGCGATGCGGCGCACCATGTCGGGAATGTGCGGCGCCAGTTTCGGCCGCTGGCAGATCACGGTCGCGTCGATGTTCGCGACGCCGTACCCCGCGGCACGCAGCTTTTCGGCCACCTCAACCAGCAGCGCGATACTGTCGGCCCCCGCGTAGCGGCTGTCGGTGTCGGGGAACAGCTTGCCGATATCCCCCATGCCCGCCGCGCCGAGCAGCGCGTCCGAGACCGCGTGCGCCAACACATCGGCGTCGGAATGCCCCAGCAGCCCTTTCTCGAACGGAATCTCGACGCCGCCCAGAATCAGCTTCCGGCCGTCGACGAGACGATGGACGTCGTACCCCTGCCCCACACGCATACAAGGCTCCCCCGCGATCATTCGCGCCAGCCGGATATCGTCCGGCGTCGTAATCTTGATGTTGGTCTCCTGTCCCGGCACCAGCTGCACCGGATACCCCGCCCGCTCGAATACCTGACAGTCGTCGAGCGCGTCGGTCTGCGCCGCGCAGGCGGCGCGGTACCGCGCCGCGTCGAAGACCTGCGGCGTCGCGACGGCGCGCAGCGCACCGCGGTCGGGCGTCTGCACCACGCTGTCGGCGGCGTCGACGATCTTGACGGTATCCTTCAGCGGCAGCATCGGCGCCGCGCCGCCGCACGCGACGGCGGCCGCGATCACCCGCGCGATCATCGGCGGTTCCGCGAAGGGGCGCGCCGCGTCGTGGATCGCAAAGAACGCGGTATCGGGTGGCGCCGCAGCGATCCCGTTTTTCACCGACTGCATCCGGGTGTCGCCGCCCGCGGTCACCGCGCGCACCTTGTGGTACGGCGCGCACAACGCCCCGGCCCGCACGCGGTTTTCCGCTGCAATGACGACGACGATGTCGGTGATCTCGGGTTGCCGCTCAAAGAGCGCGACCGAGCGCGCCAGTACCGTCTGTCCGCCGATTTCCAAAAATGTTTTATCCACACCGCCCATGCGGCCGGAGATACCGCCCGCCACGACGATGGCGCAGATCTTGGGCATAGGCGCTCCTTACAATAAGATAAAGTAGACAATATTATACCACAAGTTAATAGCAAAAAACAATGAAGGTTTATGGGCGGGGCTGGCTGGATTTGAACCAGCGGATGATGGAGTCAAAATAGGGGCGAACTGTGTTCGCCCGCCGCGTTCGTCCGCCGCATTTGCGCAAAAAAAAGCCGCCTTGCGGCGGCTCGGATGTTTCTAGCTCATTGCGTATGTTGCAGAAATCTTTTTCAGCGTCAAACGCACGCGGTCACTGATCATGGCTACAAACTCGGAATTGGTTGGTTTTCCGCGAAGACTGTGGATCGTGTACCCGAAAAAGGAATTCAAGGTGTCGACATCGCCGCGATCCCATGCCACCTCGATTGCGTGCCGGATGGCGCGTTCGACGCGGGATGACGTCGTCTTGTACTTTTTCGCGATGGATGGATACAACCGCTTTGTGATCGCGTTGATCATATCCGGATCGTCGATCGACATGATGATCGCATCGCGCAGATAATGGTACCCCTTGATGTGTGCCGGTACGCCGATTTGGTGGATGATATCCGTCACCATGACCTCAAGATCAATCTCGCCGGAACCCGGTTGCGACGGTGCGTTTTCGGTGACCGTGAACATGGCGATGCGCTCCGCCAGAACCGATACATCGAACGGCTTTAATATATAGAACGCCGCCCCCGCTTTGATGACTTCCCGTTCCATCACGGCATTGTCGACGCCCGATAGAACAAAGAACGCCGGTAGATTGGTCTTGTCCGCCTTAATGTCGTTGATGATACTGATTGCATCCTTCGATGGCAGGAACATGTCCACGACCACCGCATCCGGCGCTGTCTCCCGCACCGTATTGACGACCACTTGCCCGTCCTTTTCGCAATTGATGACCCTGTAGCCCCGTTTTTGCAGCTCCTGCGCGCAAAACTGACCGAAATCCGCGGAGGTATCCGCAACCAACACTGTGAAGATCTTACCCAAAGAATGACACCCTTTCGACTAATAATTTAGTCGTCTTCCAGTACACAAATGGTATCACAGACTGGCAAAATTTGCAAACAATTCCGCCAGTACTTTCGCTAAGCTGCTATATTATTTTTTAAATTTGCAGCAAGCTTTTCGTAATATAGCATATTTTCTATGAAAATGCCGTAACCTTTTGTCGGATCGTTGACAAAAACATGGGTCATTGCCCCGATTATTTTTCCGTTTTGGATGATCGGGCTGCCGCTCATGCCCTGCACGATGCCGCCCGTCTTCCCGAGCAGCTCCTTGTCGGTGATCTTGACCACCAGATTTTTTGTCGGCGACGCGTCCGAGAGATTGACCGACTCGATCTCGATCTCGTAGTACTTGGGGCCGGCTTTGTCGACGGTGCAGAGCACGAACGCGGGCCCCGTTCGCACCTCCTGCTTCAACCCGATCTGGATCGGGTCGGCGGCCGTGACCTCGCGGTTCAGTTCGGCGAAGATGCCGGCCTCGCAGTTGTAAAGCAGCGTCGCGAACGGCGCGCGGGTATCGAACGTCCCCTTCAGCTCGCCCGGATACCCGATCTGCCCCTTTGTGACGCCGGTGACGGTCACCGTCACGACCTCGCCGCTGCCGACGGGCAGCACGGTGCCGGTGTCGGCGTCGGTCACGCCGTGCCCCAGCCCCGCCATCATCTCGGTCTCGGGATTGAGGTAGGTCACGGTGCCGATTCCGGCCGAGCTGTCGCGCACCCACAGCCCCGCCTTGTAGCCTGTCCCGTCCTTGGCGTTGGCGGGCGTCAACTTGGTGGTCCAACGCACGCCCGCGCGCCGGTAGATGACATTGACGGCCTGGCCGCCGCCCGACGAGATCAGCGACGCGAGGTTTTCGTTGCTCTCGACCTTGACGCCGTCGATGCTCTCGATGATGTCGCCGAGCTCCAGCCCCGCGTCCTTCGCGGGACAGACGCTGCCGCCCGCGGTGTAGATGTCGCCCATGCCGACGACGATGACGCCGGAGGTGAACATCTTGACCCCGAACGTCATGCCGCCGGGGATCAGGTAGGTCTCGTCGACCGTGATGACGCGGACGGTCTTGATCGGTACCGCGTCAAACAGATACAGCTTTCCGTTGTACGAGCCACCCGGTTTCGTCGACGCCTCGGTCAGGATCTTCTCGTCGGCGCGAACGGTCAGCAGTCCCTGCCCGTAGACGAAGCTGCCGCCCTCCTCTAAAAAGACGCGGTCGGGCAGGTACATATCGTCGATCGCGACAAAGCAGGCGTACCCGAGCGCCCCGATCACGAGCAGAATCAGCAGTGTGCGCAATACTTTTATCATAAAAAAACTCCTTTTTTGCTTCCCCGTTAGTATGGACACAAAAAAGAAGTTTCATCAGGTCAGCGCTGCCTTTTTCTGAACTGTCTTCCAATAAATCCCAGTACCTGCGTGATGAGCACACACACGAGGACGGGCAGCAGGTTGTTCCCGGTAACCGCCGCAGTGCCGAAGAGTCCCTGCAATAACGGCAGATACACGCAGCCCAGCGACACCGCGATCGAGATCAGGCAGGCGAAATTCAGCATCCGGTTATTCCACATCTCGGAAAAGCGCCGGACCCCCTCGGCCTTGCACTCCAGCACCAGCAGCATCTGGGCGAGGATCAGCGTCAGGAACACCGCCGAGCGCGCCACCAGCACATCGCTCGAGAGGTTCCACACCCACACATAGCTCAGCACGTTGCACAGCCCGAGCACCGCGCCGCGGAACAGAATCGCGCCGGTCAGCCCGTTCGCGAAAAGCCCCTCGGATTCGGGGCGCGGCGGTTCCTTCATGATGTCCTTCGTCGCGCCCTCCATGCCGAGCGCGATGGCGGGCAGCCCGTCGGTCACGAGGTTGATGAGCAGAATCTGGATCGGGATAAAGATCGCGGGAACATCGATCAGCATGGCCAGCACGATCGTCAGCACCTCGCCGAGATTGCTGGTCAGCAAAAAGCGGATGAACCGCTTGATGTTCTTGTAGATGATGCGCCCTTCCTCGACCGCGGCGACGATCGTCGCGAAGTTGTCGTCGAGCACGACGACCGAGGAGGCCTCCTTGGTCACGTCGCTGCCCGCGATCCCCATCGCGACCCCGATGTCGGCCTCCTTGACCGCGGGCGCGTCGTTGACGCCGTCGCCGGTCATCGCGACGATGTGGCCGTTCTGCTTGTAGGCGCGCACGATGCGCAGCTTGTGCTTTGGCGATACCCGTGCGAACACCGAGACCCGTTTGACCGCGCGCTGCAACTCGCGGTCACTCATGCGGTCGATCTCGTGCCCCTCCAGCACGCAGTCGCCGGGCTGCAAAATCCCGACGATGCGGGCGACGGCGCGGGCGGTCAGCGCGTAATCCCCGGTGATCATGACGGGGCGGATCCCGGCCAGGCGGCAGACCCGCACGGCGTTTTTGACCTCTTTTCGCGGCGGGTCCATCATACCGAACAGCGCGAGGAACGTCAGCTCCGTCTCCTCGTGCGCCCCGGCGCGCGTCGCGACCGCGATGACCCGCATCGCGTTTTCGGCCATGCGGTCGGTCTCGTTCAACAACCGCGCGCGGTCGGATGCCAGCAACGGCCGGACCCCATCCGCCGTTCCGATGTGGGTGCAGCGGCCGAGCAGCAGATCGGGCGCGCCCTTGACCATCACGAGTTTCCGGTCGCCGTACCGCACCTGCACCGACATCATCTTGCGCCCCGAGTCGAACGGCTTTTCCGCGACCACCTGCCAGTGCGGTTCCAGCGTCTCCCGCCGGTACCCGCAGCGGTAGGCGGCGCACAGCAGCGCGATCTCGGTCGGGTTGCCCTGGCCCGCCAGCTTGTTGCCCTCGGGGGTGACGCGGGACGACGCGCACAGCACCGCGGCGGTCAATGCGGCGTCCAGCGATTCGTTGTCGGCGGGCCGCACCGATGCGCCGCCGCGCGTCACCCCGCCCGTCGTCTCGGCCGCGCCGCCCTTCAGGTGGAACAGCTCGCCCGCACAGAAGATCTCGGTGACCGTCATGCGGTTCTCGGTGATGGTGCCGGTCTTGTCGCTGCAGATCACAGACGCGCTGCCCAGCGTCTCGACGGCGTGCAGTTTTCGGATGATCGCGCCGTGTTTCAGGATGCGGTTGACCGACAGCGCGAGCACAATCGTCACGATGGCGGGCAGCCCCTCCGGAATCGCGGCGACGGCCAGCGAGATGCCGGTCAGCAGCATATCCAGCAGCTTTCCCCCGCGCCACAGGCCGATGCCCGCCACGACGACCCCGCACGCGATGCAGGTGACCGCGACAAAGGTGCCGAGCGTCGCCAATCGTTTTTGCAGCGGTGTCGGCTCCTCCTTGACGTCTCCGAGCATCCCCGCGATCGCGCCCATCTCGGTGCGCATGCCGGTCTCGGTGACGACGGCGGCGCCGTGTCCCGCCATGACGGCGGTGCCCATGTAGATCGCCGCCTTTTTATCGCGGCCCGGGCGCTTATACACCGCGTCCGACTATCCGGTCAGCATCGACTCGTCGACCTTGAACCCGACGCCGTCCACCAATCGCGCGTCGGCGGGAACGCGGTCGCCCGCCGCAAGCTCGATGACATCCCCCGGCACCAGCCGCGCCGCGCTGATGCGGACGAGTGCGCCGTCGCGGTAGACGCGGGCGACCGGCGCCGTCATCTCGCGCAGCGACTGCAGCGTCTTCTCGGTGCGGTACTCCTGTATAAACCCCATGCCCGCGTTGAGCAGAACGATAATAATGATCGTGACCGCCTCGGTCATCTGCCCGACCGCCACCGAAATGACGGTCGCCACCGCCAGAATGATGATCAGCACGTCCTTGAACTGACCCAAAAAAAGGCCGAACGCACTCCGGCCCTTCTTGCCCTCCAATACGTTCTCCCCGACCTTTGCCAACAGCTGCAGCGCCTGTTTTTCGCTCAAGCCCCGCGCGCCGGTATCCCGCCCCATTCGCATCCATCCTTTTTCATGACTTTATTATTGCATCTTATGAAAAAGGGGCGTTTCTTAGAATAAACCGCGCGCCACAGCGAAGACGGGTGGCTTTTCTTTCCCGTTTGTCTATTTTCTTTTGCATCAAAAAACGGGCTGCGCTGCAGCCCGTTTCGATTCGGTTATTCTTCGGTTTCCGGTTCCGCCGGGGTCTCGGCTTCCGGTTCCGCTGCCGGTTCGGCGGCGGGTTGCTCGGCGGGTTGTGCCTGTACTTCCGGCGCGTCCTCGTCCGCGGCGGGTCTCATCGAGAGCGACACACGCTTTTTGTCGAAGTCGACGCCCAGCAGCCGCACCTTCACGGTGTCGCCGACCTTGACGATCGACGCCGGATTCTTGACGTTGCCGTCGGCCATCTCGCTGATGTGCACCAGACCGTCGATGCCGGGCAGGATGCGCACAAACGCGCCGAACGCCGTGACCGACACGACCGGAGCCTCAAACTCGCTGCCGACCGGATAATCTCTGATTTTCTCCCAAGGATTGTCGTCCTGATTGCGGTATCCGAGCGAGATGCGCTTCCTTTCGGGGTCGAAATCCTTGACGTAGACCTCGACCTCCTGGCCGACGGTCAGGATATCGGAGGGTTTGTCGGCGCGGTTCCAGCTCAGCTCGCTGCGGTGAACCATGCCGTCGACGCCGCCGAGATCGACGAACGCGCCGTAGGCGGTCAGCGACTTGACAACGCCGTTGTAGCGCTTGTTCTGTTCCACTTCCTGCCAGAACACGCTGCGCAGTTTATCGTTCTCGCCCTCCAGAATCGCGCGCAAAGAGCCGATGGCGCGGCGGCGGGCGGGATTGTACTCAATAATTTTGATCTGCTGGTTGGTGCGGGCAAGCTGCTCGTAGGGTTCTCCGCGGCGGGCGGTGGCCTGGGAGGCCGGGATAAAGATCCGCACGCCCTTGTACAGCGCGACGAGACCCTTGTTGACCGCCTCGGTGATAAACACGTTCAGGATCGTGCCGTCCTCGCTCGCCTTCTCGATATCCTTCATGCCGCTCTCGGAGTCGACGCGCTTTTTGGACAACGTTACGACGCCCTCGAGATCCTCGACCTTGGTGACGATCATGTGCAGTTTGTCGCCGATGCTGACGACGTCGCTGGGGCTTAAGGTGGGGTCGTCGCTCAGCTCGTCGGCCGGAATAAAGCCCGTGTGCTTGGTGCCGATGTCGACGACGACTTCATTCGGGTGAATCGAGGTGACGATGCCGTCAACACGCTGGCCGCGACGAACCAAACGCAAAGAATCCTCTAGCGCCTCCAAAAAATTGAATTCTTCCTCGCTTTGGGCGTT
>JAVBVJ010000104.1:0-3061 GCA_031554355.1 Oscillospiraceae bacterium | reverse complement strand
TTTTTCTAACCTTCTACGTCCCTCCCATTTCTTCCAACGGGCCGCGCTTTCGCGCGGCACTTCATTTCGCTGATCACCTATCACTAATATCTGGTCACTATTCGCCCTTTTTCGTACCTTTTCGCCTTTTCCGCATAGTATACGAGGAGAGCATTTTCGGGCTCAATACTGTCGGAAAGGACTATGGATATGGAGAAATGCAAACTCTGCGTGGAGGGCATCGATGGCGGAACCATCGCGCGGACGGCGCTGCTGGTGCTGGCGCTGACAAACCAGATTCTGGCCTCGCAGGGCAAGTCGATGCTGCCGATCGACAACGAGGAACTCAACTCATTTATCACACTGGGATTCACGATCGCGGCGTCGGTCGCGGCGTGGTGGAAGAACAACTCGCTGACCAACCATGCGCAGAAAGCGGACGCCTACCTGCAGGAGCTGAAAGACGGCAGCGTGAAGGGAGCGAAGTAGCGCGTGATGGAGGTCATCGACATCTCGTCGTGGCAGGGCGCGGTCGATTTCACCAAGGTGAAGGCGGCGGGCATCGGCGCGGTCATCCTGCGCTGCGGCTTTACGGGTTACCGCACCAGCCTGCCGACGACCGCCGACAACCTGTTCGAGAAGAATTATGCGGCGGCGGCCGCGAGCGGCTTAAAGATCGGCGTCTACTACTATTCCTGCGCGACCGACGAGAAAAAGGCGCTCGAGGAGGCGCGGTTCACCCTGAACGCGCTCCGCGGCAAAAAGATCGATTTCCCCGTCTACTTCGACACCGAGGACAACCACAACACGTCGGAATCGGGCGTCAACCCGAAGAACCAGATCACGATCGGCGCCGACAAGCTGACGGCCATCGCCGACGTCTTTTGCAGCGCGATCGTGCAGGCGGGCTACACCGCCGGCATCTACTCCTATCTGCACTGGCTGAACAGCTACATCCACATGGAGCGGCTGACGGCGTACGAGACGTGGGTCGCCCAGTACTACAAGGAGTGCCAGTACGAGGGGCCGTTCCAGATGTGGCAGTACACGAACACCGGGTTGGTGCCGGGCATCTCCGGCAACGTCGACCGCAACCAGTGCTACCAGGATTACAGCGCCGACGTCCCCGAAGTCGCGGGGCTGGTGCAGTACCCGATGCAGCGCAACGCGATCGTCGCGGGTTTCGACTGGGCGGTGCAGGGCGGCAAGAAGAGCTTCCAGTACGGAATCGCGATCTCGAACACCCAGCCCGCGGGATACGACGTGTACGCGGCGCACACCGGCAGCGTCGTCGCGGCGGGCTTTGACGAACAGGACGGCAACTGCGCGGTGGTGCGCGGCGGGTACAGCGCCCGCGCCGACATCCTGACGCGGTACGCCAACCTCGCGTCATTTTCTGTCGCGGCCGGAGACGGCGTTGCGCGCGGACAGCGCATCGGGGTGCAGGGCGACACGGGCGCCGCGCCCTACCGGCGGCTGCTGTTCGAGACGTGGCTCGTGCCGAAGAACTATACCTACAACCTCGCCGACCGCCCGCAGTACGCGGTCGATCCGGTGTCGCTGTGTCATCTGCTGCCGGGGCAGAGCTTTCCGTTTGTCGACGCCCAGAGCCACGGATACGCCGCGATCCCCTACCCCGACCCTGCGCCGCAGTCGCCGGTCGCGCTGCGGAACACCGCGGCGGAGCTGATCGGGGCGGGCCCGGCGTTCTACGTCGCGCCCGACAGCGCCACCTCCCCGATCGTCGCGGGCGAGGATCGTACGCGCGCGCTGCTGTCCCAGTTCTGTGGTGAACCGCGGGTTCCGGCGCTGCAAAAAGGGACGGTCGCGGGCAAGGCGTGGGTGCAGATCGAGAGCTGTCTGGGGTTATTCTGGATTCCGCTGACCGACGGTCTGGTGCGGCTCGTCGACACGACGCCGCCCGACGAGAGCTGCGAGGAGAAACTTCGGCGGTACGAGGAGACATTTTTGAAGCTGCAGGCCATCCTGTGCTCGCCGCCATAAAATCACCGAAATCGGTTGACGCATCTCTGCTTGCGTGGTATCTTTAGAGAGTACCCCCCTTCCTGAAAAAATGGGGAACGCCTGCTGGACGCGGGCCGCGAAAACCGCGGTTCTGCGCCGTGCTCAACCATAGATAAGGACGCACAGGCAGGTGCGTCTTTGTTTGTTGAAAATTGTTTAAGGAGATGTCAAATGGCAAGGATTTACAACTTTTCGGCGGGTCCCTCCATGCTGCCCGAGGCGGTATTGAAGCGCGCGGCGGCAGAGATGCTGGATTACAACGGCAGCGGGATGTCGGTGATGGAGATGAGTCACCGCTCCAAGGTGTACGAAGAGATCATCCACAACACCGAGGCACTGTTCCGCAAGGTGCTGTCGATTCCCGACAACTACAAGGTGCTGTTCCTGCAGGGCGGCGCGACGCTGCAGTTCGCGATGGTGCCGCTCAATCTGCGCACCGGCAGCGGCAAGGCCGATTACGTTATCACGGGCGGGTTCTCGAAAAACGCCTATGACGAGGCCGTGAATCTGGGCGGCGACATCGCGGTTGCGGGCTCGACGAAAGAGGAGAGCTTTGCGCGCGTGCCGGATCAGAACGAGCTGGATCTGCGCCCCGACGCCGACTACGTCCACATCTGCACCAACAACACCTTGTTCGGCAGCCGCTGGCACTACATCCCCGACACCGGAAAGGTGCCGCTCGTCGCCGATATGTCGTCGTGCATCCTGTCCGAGCCCATCGACGTCTCGCGCTACGGGCTGATCTATGCCGGCGCCCAGAAGAACATCGCGCCCGCCGGCATGACGCTGGTCATCGTGCGCGACGACCTGCTGACCGGCCCGCTGCCCAACACCCCGATCATGCTCAACTACAAAAAGATGGCCGAGAACGAGTCGATGTACAACACGCCGCCCTGCTACTCCATCTACATGGCGATGCTGGTGCTCGAGTGGATTCTCGAGACGGGCGGGCTCGACGCGATGAAGACGCGCAACGAGCACAAAGCCGGCTTGTTGTACGATTATCTCGATTCCACCGATTTCTACAAGACCGTCATCGTGCCCCAAAACCGCTCGC
>JAVBVJ010000077.1:0-13104 GCA_031554355.1 Oscillospiraceae bacterium | reverse complement strand
TTGCCCGACGGCGCATGCGGCGCCGCGCGCAGCGATTTGCGGTTGCCGTACTTCCTGCGCATCTGATACCAGCCCCTCTGTCCGCCGAGTTGATACAAAAAGCGCGGGAAGCCCGGGGAGACGAACACATTTTTGCTGTCGTACGCGCCCGTGGTGACGGCAAGACCCAGATCCTGCAGCGCGGTGTGGACGGCGGCCAGCGGGCCCTTGTCCATGTTCTCGGCCATCGAGGCGATCATTCCCCCGCCGCCAATGCCGATGCCGTACGCCCACGAAAGCCCGGCGCGCTCACAGAAGCAGCGCACGATGTCGAGTGCAAGGCGGGTGTGCTCCGCCTCGAAAAAGCCGCAGTTGCAGACCGCAAAGACCGTGGGCAGAGGACCGTCGGCGGTTTTCGCGATCTGCTCCAGCTCGGTCAATACCTGAACGATCGGCGCGGGCAGCGAATCGACGTAGAGCGGAAAGACCACCAGCAGCACCGACGCGCCGCTCATCTCCGCGAGCGCCGGTATGCGATCGTCCCGCCGCTGCAGCTCCGTCGCCTGATAGGACACGATCGCCGCGCCCGTGAACTCCGCGAGTTTTTCAATGATGACGGCGGAGACGCTGCCGTTGTCTTTGGGGCTGCCATTGATGGCGACGATCCCGCTCATGCGCCCACCTCCTTCGACAGCAATGCGCTCAGCGCACCGGCGATGTCGCCTACACCGGTCGCGTCCGGGACAGTCAGCGCGGTGTACGCGGCAGGCCGCAGGTTCAGCGCGTGGCGGTCGGCCAACGCCTTGAAGAGGTTGCGCTCCCGCGGCGTCGCGTCACCGTACCCGACCGTGAACCAGAGCGGGAAACGTTGGTAGCGCATCTCGTGGTGCATCTCCCCTTTGTAGATCTCAAAGAACGGCAGGATGTTCGGGATCGAGCGGTCGAGGAACGCCTTGACGTCGGCGCTGTAGCCGCCGTAGGTCAGACGCGTCAGCAGCACGACGATGTCCGACGTCATCTCATAGCTCGAGATCTCGTTCGCGCGGTCGCCCGTGATGACGCACAGCCCCGGCGTCCGCACCCAGCACCCGAAACAGCCGACGCAGGGCCGAAGCTCCTCACTGCTCGCGATGACGGTCTGCACAGCGCAGCCCCGATCCTCAAGCAATTGCTGAACCTGTTTCCGCAGATCGACGCCCTCGAAATCCGCGCTCCCGCGGTCGCATAAGAGTAGCGCTTTGATGTCGCATACCTCCTCGCAGACGGTGCTGTTACCGCGCCGCCGCCTTACTTTTCTTTATATATACCTTGTAAATGACCAGAACGACCAAAAACGACAGCGTCTGCGCGATCGTGATACGCAGCGTCTGCATCTCGTCCAACCCGCCCGCGGTCGAGACGTGCAGCAGGTTGATTGTCGTGTTGTTGACGAAATGCGCCGCCATCCCGGCCCAGATTGAACCGGTGACGCGGTTGAGCATACAGTACTGAACGCCGAGCAATGCGCTGGTGCCGACCAGCATCAGCCCCATCATCAGCGCGCCCATCGGTGACTGGACGCCGTCGATCGCGTTGCGGATCGGCTGGGCGATGTGCCAGATACCGAACAGCAGCGACGACAGAATGCACGCGAACCAGAACGACCGCTTCTCTGAAAGCAGCTTCGGGAACAGGCCGCGAAAGACGCCCTCCTCCATCCACACATTGATGAGGTTTCCGGCGATGCAGAGCGCCAGCAACAGGAATCCGCCCTCCAGCGCGCGGTTGCCGCCGATCGCGTAGCTGGTCACAAAGAACTGCAATTTCGGCGTGTTTCCGGCCGCCGACTGCATCAGCATCTCGGTGCCGTACGCCACGATAAAGACCCCGACTCCGATCGCGAGACCCAATGCGATGTCGCGCCAAAACCGCGCGGCGACAAAGCCGATGTCGCGCCACTTCCAGCCGAGGACAGCAAGCGCGGCGGCGAGCAGCAGAATACCGAAGATTTTGTGGAAGATCGCCTCGCCGATCTCGGTCTGGTCGGTGCGGAACACGAAGTACTCGACGGCCCGCGCGGCGCAGCACACGAGAAAGAAGACCAGACAGGTAATAACCGGTTTTGCTTTCAGTTTCATGGTACCCCCAAAAATAACTTAAATCTTTCGAATCGATCTCTATGTCTATTCCCTTGCGCTCTCGTTCTCGTAGATGCGGCCAGATTCGCCGTTTGCGGCGTAGCCGTCCCCGATGTAGCGCCAGCCGTACCGCTCGTAGTAACCAATGTGGTCGGTCGCAAGATACACTTTCGGGAAGCCGAGCCGCGCGGCCTCGGCTCTGCCGTGCGCCAGCATCTGTGCGCCCAACGCGCTCCCGCGCGCCGATTCCTCGACGTAGAGCGCGCAGATCCACGGCCACAGATCCTGCCGGCTGATGAAGTCGTTGACGATGAGCCCGTAGCTGCCGATCACGCTGTCGCCTTGCAACAGCAGGTACCAGCGCGGCAGCGGGCTGTCG
Organism: Oscillospiraceae bacterium; assembly: GCA_031554355.1. Taxonomy (GTDB): domain Bacteria; phylum Bacillota; class Clostridia; order Oscillospirales; family Ruminococcaceae; genus JAVBRN01. The sequence continues at coordinate 10,629 of JAVBVJ010000077.1, read as the reverse complement.
GTTGTCAGGCTGTGAGAGACGCAGTCTTGATAGACCGCGCGCGCGACACCCCAGCGGGCCGCGAGGTAGTCGACCGCCCGCTCGAGGGTTTCGGGATGCGCGCGGACGGACAGGATCTGTATCATAATTATTCCTCTCGCCGGCTTCTGCGGCGCGGCGTACAAAACTGCCCGCGAAGCACCGCATGTTTTCCGTATCCTATCCATTGTAGCACAGAATGACTGTCCGCTGTCATACTTGTCGCGTTTTTTTGGAAAGGGATCAATCCTCATCAAATGCAGCGAAACGGCGCCGCTGAAATCAGCGGAGCCGTCGCTCCTGTCTTTGGTTTACAAATCGTAGCTTAGCTCGAGTTCGACGGGATGCGGTTGCTGGTTGTACCGGGCCGCGTCCTTGCGGCGGCGATCCACGCATATGTCGAGCAGCTTCTGCGGCAACACGCCGCCGATTGTAGCATGTGGCCGTTTCCTTGGCAAGTTTTTTCGGATGCAGAATTACTCGATATCTGCCCCACCCTCCATACGCCCGAAAAAGCACAGGCGCAATATGCGCCTGTGCCCCTAAATTCATCCCTATTCTGCGAATCTACACGCTCCAGCCTAAACTCATCTGCTGGATATTCCAGAGCTTCGCGTACAACCCGTCCCGCGCGAGCAGCTCGTTGTGCGTTCCCTGTTCCGTGACACTGCCGTCGTTAAGCACCACGATCTTGTCGGCGCCCGCGACGGTCTTCAGCCGGTGTGCGATCACGATGACCGTGCGGTCCTGGATCAGCGCCGAGATCGCTTCCTGAATCAGCACCTCGTTTTCCGGGTCGAGCGAGGCGGTCGCCTCGTCCAGCAACACGATCGGTGCGTCTTTAAGAATCGCCCGGGCAATCGAGACGCGCTGGCGTTCGCCGCCCGAAAGCGTGCAGCCGTTCTCACCGATCATGGTGTCGTAGCCGTTCTCCATCTTCTCGATAAACTCGTCGCAGCGCGCGATTTTGGCAGCACGGCGCACCGCCTCGTCGGACGCGCCCTCCCTGCCGATGCGGATGTTGTTGATGACGGTATCGTTGAACAGCACCACTTCCTGAAACACGAACGACATGTATTTCATCAGCGCCTCGGGCTCGATGTCCCGGATGTCCCGCCCACCAATCTTGATCGCGCCCCGGTCCACGTCCCAGAACCGGGCGATCAGCCGCGAGACCGTCGATTTACCCGAACCGGAGGGCCCGACCAGCGCGGTCACCGCGTTCTGGGGCAGCGTGATGTTCATACCCTTTACCACGTCGTCCTTGTTGTACGCAAAGGTGACGTCGCTGAACTCGATTGTGCAGTCGGCAAGTGCAAGGTCGGTTCTGCCCTCCATGACGGGCTCCTGCCGCAGCGTCTGCATCCGCTTCGTGGAGGTGAAGAAGTAGAGCAGCTCGGCGAACATCGTCAAGATCGTGAGCAGCGGCGCGTAGATGCGCGTGCTGATCATCGTAAAGGTCAGAAATGTGATGGCGTCCAGGCTGCCCGCGGTCAGCAGATTGACACCGACCAGCACGACGACGCCGATGCCCACCTGTAGAATGACGGAGGCGAGTGTCACGAAGGTTCCGGCCACCGCCTCGAACTTGATCGCCTCGCGCATCATGGTCTGGAGCGAGGTTTTCAGCGCCGCCGACTTCTCGCCGGACAGCCCGAACGCCTTGACGACCTTGATGCCGTCCAGATACTCCTGCACCTGTTTGGAGACGTTCAGCTTGGCCTGCACATGCTTCTCCCCCATGCTCCTTTGCAGTTTAATGGACAGCAGAATGATGCCCACGGACAGCGGCAGCACCGCGATCAGCGCAAGCGCCATCCGCCAGTCGTAGATCAGCAGCATGACGGTGATGAGCGCGATCGAAATCGCGTTGGAGAAGATCTGCGGGATCACGTGAGAGACCATCTGTTCAACCGTCGCGCAGTCGCCCATGATGTTCGTTGTCAGTTCGCTCAAATCCTTGCGGTTGAAGAACGAGAGCGGCAGCCGCCGCAGGCGCTCCGCGACCTCGATGCGGATATTGGTGCACTCCTCGTAGGAGGTGGTGTAGGTCTTGTCGTACTCCAGTGCGTAGACGATCCCGTACAGCGCCGCGGCCGCGACGCCGAACCCGAACAGCATCCAGAGTTTTCCGGTCTCGAGCGGCTGTCCCGTCGTCAGCGGGCGGATGATGACCTGCATCACCTGCATGATAATCATATAGGGAAAAAATAGCGTGATGTTACTGAGCACACAGATGAAGATGGCTGTTCTTAAGTCTTTTTCGCCTTTGGGCGAAAGATGCAGCAATCGGTTAAGCATGAACGGCGACCTCCTTTTTGACCATGGTCCAACTCATGGCGGAGTTGTACTGCGTCCACATGCGGCTGTACCTGCCGCCTTTGCCGACGAGCTCCTCGTGCCGGCCCTGCTCGACGACGCGGCCCTCGTCCACCACGACAATCTTGTCGGCGCCGCGCACGGTGGACAGCCGGTGCGCAATGATGATGACGGTTTTGTTCTTCATCAGACTCTCAAACGCGAGCTGAATCTTGTACTCGTTCTCGGGGTCGGCGAACGCGGTCGCTTCGTCCAACACGATGATCGGGGCGTCCTTCAGGATCGCCCGCGCGATCACGAGGCGCTGTTTCTCGCCGCCCGAGAGATGGATGTTGTTGGTACCGATGACGGTGTCATACCCGTTCGGCAATTTCTCGATAAACTCATGGCACTGGGCTGCTTTCGCTGCGGCGATAATCTGCTCGCGGGTCGCACCCTTGTTGCCGATCTTGATGTTGTCCAGAATCGACTGCTGGAATAAAAACACGTCCTGAAACACAAAGCTGACGATGCTCATCAAATATTCCTGGCGCAGGTTCCTGATGTCGACGCCGCCGATCGTGATGCTGCCGCTTGCGACGTCGTAAAACCGCGGGATCAGGTGCGCGATGGTGGATTTCCCCGACCCGCTCGGGCCGACCAGCGCCGTTACCTCGCCCTGTTTCGCGCTGAACGCCACGTTCTTGAGCGCCTCGGTCTCGACGGTCTCCGTCTCCGAAATCTCGGCATCCTCCGTGTGAATGCCCTGGTATGCGAACGAGACGTCGTCGAAAGCGACCGTGTATTCGCTGACGGTTTTCGGGTCGGTCGGCTCGGGCAGCGGCTGCGCGCTCAGCACTTTGTCCATGCGCTCGATGCCGTCCGAGATCTGTCTGCCCCGCTGCGAAACATACATCAGCTTTAAGAACGGCGCTGTGATCGCTACCGAGAAGATCAGATAAAACAGCGACGACATCGCGAACGTGACATAATCGCCGGCGTTGCCCGAGACCAGAATGATTACCGGCACCAGCACGACGTAGATGTTGTTGAGCACAACCAGAAACATGACAAAGCCGGACTTGAAGGACTTCGTGTAAGCGAGCGCGAAGTCCCCGTAAGTTTTGATCGACTCGTAAAACTTGCGGAAGGAATAGATCGTCTGGCTGAACGCCTTGACCACCGAAATCCCGCGGACGTACTCGACGGCGGAGTTGTTCATCTCCTCGAGTGAATCCTGGTATTTTTTGATGAAAACCAACGAGTTCTTACCCATATAGATGCTCTGCAGCGCGTAGAGCACAATGATCGGAACCAGCGTCGCCAGCCCGAGCCGCCAGTCGAACACAAACAGGATGACCAGCACCACGACCGGCGTCGCGAACGAACCGACGATGTCGGGGAACTGGTGTGCGATGAACCCCTCTATTTTTTCGATATTCTCATCGACGATCTTGCGCACCTTTCCCGTCGAGTTTTCGGTGTGAAAACCCATCGGCAGACACGCCAGATGATTCGTGAATTTCAGTTTTAACGCGTACAGCGTCTTGAACGCCGCGAGATGCGAGCACATCAGCGCCGCGAAGTTTAACAGAATGGCTGCGATCGCCGCGCCGCCCGCAATCCATCCCAGCCGGATCATGTACGCGCTGTCGAGGTTGGAGATCTCGTTCATGTGCAGCGCGAGCTCCCGGATGATGTAATAGATCGAGATGAACGGCACGAACGACACTACGCTGCTGAGCACCGCAAGAGTGCCCGCGGTGATCACCAGCGTCTTTTGGGTAAACGCGAGTTCCCACATACGGGCCACGCCGCTTTTGGGTTTGTTTTCCTGAATCATAGATTCCCCTTTCTAGGATCTGCCGGGAGACCTCGTTCCCGCGTCTCCCGGCAGATCTGGCTATTGTGCGATACGCGCTCCGAAATCTTTGCAGAGCTGTTCCGATTCTCCGACGGGCGCCTCGTTGACGATCAGGCTCTCCGCTGCAAGCACCGCGCCGGCGTTCGTCATGCGGTCGCTCCAGTCGCGCATCCACTGGCCGTCGCCCCAGCCGTAGGATCCGAACAGCGCAAGCTTCCTGCCCGACACGCTGCCCTCAATCGAGGCGACGAACGGCTCGAACGCGCCTTCCTCCAGATTCTCGGCGCCCATCGACGGACAGCCGAGCGCCAGAACATCACAATTCAGGTCGTCTGCGCCGGCGGCGTAGACCTCCTTGACCGTGACGGTCGCGCCCGCGCTTTCCGCGCCCGTCTTGATGAAGTTCGCCATAGCCTCGGTATTTCCGGTACCGCTCCAGTAAATAATGTTGATCTGCATGTTATTTTCTCCTTTAATATTATTAGACTGCTTTCATAAGGTTTGCCGCGATGTGGATCGGCGGCATGTCGCCCAGAATCTCGATCGCGCACGCGTGCGCGCGGTCGATTCGACGCCACGTTTTCTTTGCCTGTTCAATATTTGAATAGGCTTTCCAGTAGCGGCAGCAGGCGCAGTTCTTGCCGTTGTTCTCGATAAACGCGCGCACATCGCCGGTTGGATAGCCCAAAAACAAACCGATTTCGTGCGGGAAGTTTTTCCCGGAAAACCGGGCGCGCAGGTGACTGATGCGGGCCTCGATGTTTTCGTCCGCCCCGTACCCGTACCCCGCCAGAATCCCGACCGCCTCACGCTCCGCGAGCGCCGCCGCCATTGCGTCCGCGCTGTAAATCAGGTACAGCGCAAGGTTCCCGCTGCGCTGTACCTCGGCGATCCGCAGCCCCGTCGCGCGGCACATCGCCCGCTCGCGGTTCTTCCAGACAGCCACGCACTCCGGCCATATGCTGACCAGCACCGCGGGCCGCACCTCTTTGAGGATCGGCGCCGCGTGGTACAGAAACAGCGACTCCATGTGCCTTGCGCAGTCCGACGACCGAACGGCCGCCAGAAACGCCGCCCGCCTGCTGCTGAAACTCTGTTGACTCAAAGGATATCTTCCTTTCAGTTACGTGGTTAGCGTTAGCTAACCTATGCAGTTAAAAATCTGCGAACCTGTTTTCGGTACATCCACGATATCAATGAAAAACCAGGATCGCTTAATAGTTAGCTTACGCTAACTATTATCGTATCAAATCTCAACGCCTTTTGTCAAGGGATACGCCCGCATCTTTTGTGTAACTCGGAGCGGGAAAAAAACCGAAAAGCCTGTCTACGGGGCGCGGGTGTGCAGCGCCTTTGTGCACCCGGCCGGCTATTGAACAATCCCTGCGCGTGGGTTACAATCAATAATAGGGGCAGGATTAACCAAAGAGAACTCCGATCGGTGTCGGTTGAACTATCCCCAGTTTGACACCACGCAGCGGTGGGCGAAGGTTCCTTTGCAGGAATTAAGCGATTATCTGATAAAGGAATTGGATAAATGATCAAAACCGTCTTGCTAATCTGCGAACTAAAAAACAATAACTAATCAACTTTAGAAAGGTCTTCATTCTATGGCAGCGAGTGAAAAAACCATTTTGACGGCATTGTGCATGGTGTATGATGGTCGTAAAATTTTGTTGCAAGACCGAGTAAAAGAAGATTGGCGAGGGCTTACACTTCCCGGTGGTCATGTTGAGCCTAACGAATCTTTTGTAGCGGCCATAATTCGTGAAATAAAAGAGGAAACCGGATTAACGATTAGCAATCCTCAATTATGTGGAATAAAGCAATTTTCTACGGATAATGATGAGAGGTACATTGTTCTACTCTTTAAGGCAGACAAATTTTCCGGTGAACTCATCTCATCTGATGAAGGCGAAATGATTTGGATTGATAGGAACGAACTGATAAATACTCCTGTTGCCACTGGCTTTTGGGATGTAATGAAAGTATATGATGACAAAGCCCTAACAGAGTTGCTTTACGAACACGACAAGCTGAATGACGAATGGACAACTAAATATTTCTAAATGAAACAAAAACGGTCTTGCTAACATTTCGTCAGCAAGACCGTTTTATATGGATGGAATTATCGAAACACCAGCAAGCCACTTGAGGTCTGCAATAAATGCTCTTTAACTCCTGTTATCAAACTGTTATCAAAAGGCAAAAAGAAATCCCGAAAACCCGCTTGTTTAGCGAGGTCCCGGGATTAACTAACTCACTCCCACTCAATCGTCGCCGGGGGTTTTGTTGTGATGTCGTAGACGACGCGGTTGACGCCGGGGACTTCGTTGACGATGCGGCTGCTGATGGTCTCGAGCACGCTGTACGGGATCTTCGCGAAGTCGGCGGTCATGGCGTCGACGGTCAATACCGCGCGCAGGGCGATCGTGTGCCAGTAGGTGCGGGCGTCGCCCATCACGCCGACACTCTTCAGGTTCGGCAGCAGCGCGAAGTACTGCCACACCGTTTTGTCGAGGCCGGATTTCGCAAACTCCTCGCGCACGATGGCGTCGCTCTCGCGGATCAATACCAGCTTATCCTCGCGCACCTCGCCGAGACAGCGCACCGCAAGGCCCGGGCCGGGGAACGGCTGCCGGTCGACCATGAAATCGGGGATGCCCATCGCGCGGCCGACGTTGCGGACCTCGTCCTTGAACAGCAGGCGGAGCGGCTCGCACAGTTCCATCTCCATTGTATCGGGCAGGCCGCCGACGTTGTGGTGGCTCTTGATCACCGCCGCGCCGCCGACACCGCTCTCGATGATATCGGGGTAGATCGTCCCCTGCAGCAGATAGTCCTGCTTGCCGAGTTTCTTCGCCTCCTCCTCGAACACCGCGATGAACTCGGCGCCGATGATCTTGCGTTTCTGCTCGGGGTCGACGACACCCTGCAGTTTCGCCAAAAAACGGTGCTGCGCGTTGACGCGGATGATGTTGAGGTTGAACTGCTCTTTGTATGTATCCATGACCTGGTCGCCCTCGTCCTTGCGCATCAGGCCGTGATCGACGAAAATACAGGTCAGCCGGTCGCCGACGGCGCGGTGCACGAGCATCGCCGCGACGGAACTGTCGACGCCGCCCGACAAGGCGCTCAGCACGTTTTTGCCGGCGAGTTGCTCTTTCAGTGCGCTGACCGTACTCTCGACAAAGTCCTCGGCGCTCCAGTCGCCCGCGCAGTTGCAGATGTCGTACAGGAACTTCTTGAACAGCGCGTCGCCGAACGGGGTGTACTCGACCTCGGGGTGAAACTGGACGCCGTACAGCATGCGCTCCTCGTTCTCCATCGAGGCCACCGCGCAGTTGTCGCTCCTGGATGAGACGACAAAGCCTTTCGGCGGTACCGTCACCTGATCGCCGTGGCTCATCCAGCACTGGTCGCTGCCGACGGTCACGTCGCCGACCAGGGTACCGGGCACGGTGCTGAGGTCGGCCCGTCCGCACTCGAGCGTCGCTGTTGATTTGATAACGCCGCCCAAGTGTTTTGCCATCAGCTGCATGCCGTAGCAGATGCCGAGAATCGGGATGCCAAGTTTAAAAATCTTGGCGTCGATGTCCGGGGAGCCCGCCGTGTTAACGCTGGCGGGGCCACCCGAAAAGAGTATGCCTTTGGGGCTGCGCGCCGTGATTTCCGCCATCGCGTCTTTCGGCGAGATCAGCTCGCTGTACACGCCGAGATCCCGGATGCGCCGTGTGATCAGTTGGTTGTACTGGCCGCCGAAATCAATTACAAATACTATTTCTCTCATCGTTTTCTCTCATTACCGTTAGTGGTAGTTCGGTTCGCCGCCGCCCGTGATCGTGATGTCGTGCGGATGGCTCTCGTGCAGGCCCGCGCCGGAGATCTTGACGAACTGCGTGTTGTCGCGCAGCTCCTGCAGGTTTTTTGTGCCGCAGTAGCCCATGCCGGAGCGCAGGCCGCCGATCAGCTGGAAAATAATGTCCTTCACGTCGCCGCGGTAGGGCACCAGACCCTCGACGCCCTCGGGGACGTATTTTTTGCTGCCGCTCTGGAAGTAGCGGTCGCTGCTGCCCTTCTGCATGGCGCCAGTCGAGCCCATACCGCGGTAGACCTTGTAGTTGGCGCCGTTGATGGTCACGACACTGCCGGGGCTCTCGGTTGTGCCGGCGAACAGCGAACCGATCATGATGACCGACCCGCCGCCCGCGATCGCCTTGACGACGTCGCCGGAGTACTGGATGCCGCCGTCGGCGATGATCGGGATGCCGTATTTGTCCGCCGCCTCGCAGCAGTTCATAATCGCGCTGAGTTGCGGTACGCCGATGCCCGCCACGATGCGGGTCGTACAGATCGAGCCCGGGCCCATGCCGACTTTGACGGCGTCGGCGCCGGCTTTGATCAGTTCCTCGGTCGCCTGCCCCGTCGCGACGTTGCCGGCAATGACCTGAAGGTCGGGAAACGCTTCCTTTACATACGCAATCGTCCGGATGACGTTCTGGCTGTGGCCGTGCGCGGTATCGACCGCCACGACATCGACGCCGGAACCGGCAAGCGCCTGAATCCGGTCGAGCACATCGCCGGTCGCGCCGACCGCGGCGCCGCAGAGCAGCTGGCCTTTTGCGTCGGCGATGGCCGTCGGCAGCAGCAGATCGGCGGTCTTGACCTTTGCGACCATCGCGGCCTGATCCTCGATCGACATGCTCTTGTGGATAATGCCGATGCCGCCCTCGCGCGCGATGGCGACCGCCAGCTCCCACTCCGTCACGGTGTCCATGCCCGCGCTCATCAGCGGGATGTTCAGTTCAATTTTGTTGGTCAATCGCGCCCGGACGTCCACCTCGTTCGGCAGCACATCCGATTTTTGTGGAATCAGCAGAACATCGTCAAACGTCAGTCCCTCGTAAAGGATTTTTCCCATTCGACCCTCCTATTTCTATTTTTCTTTTGAAAGAACCCCCGCCTGACGGCGGGGGTCCCAGCTACGCAGCTTAGTTCAGCTTGATGATAACGCCGGATCCTACTGTGCGGCCGCCCTCGCGAATGGCGAAACGGAGACCTTCTTCAATGGCGATCGGGGTGATCAGCTCAACATCCATCTCGATGTTGTCGCCGGGCATGCACATCTCGACACCGTCGGCGAGCTTGACTACGCCGGTAACGTCGGTTGTGCGGAAATAGAACTGCGGGCGATAATTGTTAAAGAACGGGGTGTGACGGCCGCCCTCTTCTTTTTTCAGAATGTAGACCTGGCCGCGGAATTTGGTCAGCGGCTTGATGGAGCCGGGTTTGCACAGAACCTGGCCGCGCTCGATGTCACTGCGCTGCACGCCGCGAAGCAGGGCGCCGATGTTGTCGCCGGCTTCCGCGAAGTCGAGCAGTTTGCGGAACATCTCAAGGCCCGTAACAACGGTCTTCTGGGTTTCGGTTTTCAGACCGACGATCTCGACATCCTCGCCGACCTTAACGGTTCCGCGCTCGACACGGCCGGTTGCGACGGTGCCGCGTCCGGTGATGGTCATGGTGTCTTCAACCGGCATCAGGAACGGCAGCGCGGACTTGCGCTCCGGGGTCGGGATATACTCGTCGACCGCGTTCATCAGCGCGAGAATGGGCTGGTACTCCGGTGCGCTCTGATCGGTGGCGGTGGACTCCAGCGCCTTCAGGCCGGAACCTCTGATGATGGGGATATCGTCGCCCGGGAAGCTGTACGCGGACAGCAGTTCACGGAGTTCCATCTCGCCGAGCTCGAGCAGCTCCTCGTCGTCGACCTGGTCGACTTTGTTCATGAAAACAACGATGTAATCCACGCCGACCTGATTGGCCAGCAGGATGTGCTCGCGGGTCTGGGGCATCGGGCCGTCCGCGGCGGAAACAACCAGAATCGCTCCGTCCATCTGCGCGGCGCCGGTAATCATGTTCTTAACGTAGTCGGCGTGTCCCGGGCAGTCAACGTGCGCGTAGTGGCGGGCGTCAGTCTCGTACTCGACGTGGGCGGTGTTGATGGTAATGCCGCGTTCGCGCTCTTCCGGCGCTTTATCGATCATATCATAAGATTCAAACTTGGCCTGTCCTTTCATTGCAAGGACTTTTGTAATCGCCGCGGTAAGTGTGGTCTTGCCGTGGTCGACGTGGCCAATGGTGCCGATATTGATATGCGGCTTCGTTCTGTCAAATTTTGCTTTTGCCATTGTGTAAAATCCTCCAAACAGCTTTCATTTTCATTTTTTTCATTACTCTTTAATATTGTACCAATTCATGCGCACAAATTCAAGTCGTGCCCACAAAACCTGTCTCAGCTTTGCCGGTGGGTCATAATTCCTTCGGCAATGGATTTCGGCAGCTCGATGTAATGGCTGGGCTCCATTGCGTATTGGCCTCGTCCCTGCGTTTTCGAGCGCAAATCGGTGGCATAGCCGAACATGTTCGACAGCGGAACAAACGCGTTG
>JAVBVJ010000004.1:0-25314 GCA_031554355.1 Oscillospiraceae bacterium | reverse complement strand
GCCCCCGCCGCTCCGGCTGCCGCCCCTGCGCCGGCAGCGCCCGCAGGGGTTGGCGAGCCCGTGCTGTCCCCCATGCCGGGCACCATTCTGGCCGTCAACGTGGCGGCCGGGCAGGCCGTCAAGGCGGGCCAGGTGCTGTGCATTTTAGAGGCCATGAAGATGGAGAACGAGATCGTCGCCCCCCGGGACGGCACGGTGGCGGCCGTCGCTGTCAGCAAGGGCACGGCGGTGGATACCGGCACGCTGCTGCTCAGCCTGAGCTAAGGGGGGCGGTCACATGATTGAAACCCTGGGCAAACTGTGGGAGCAGTCGGGCTTTGCCAACCTGGTCAACGCAAACGGCGCCACCGCGCTGGAGACCGTGGGCCCCATCATCATGATTCTGCTCAGCTTTGTGCTGCTCTACCTGGGCATCGTCAAGAAGTTTGAGCCCCTGCTGCTGGTGGGCATCGCCTTCGGCATGCTGCTGACCAACCTGCCCGGTTCCGGCATGTACCACCTCGAGTTCTTTACCGGCGTCAACGTCGATTACGGTCAGGTACTGCAAGACGGCGGCCTGCTCGATATCCTGTATCTCGGCGTGAAGCTGGGGGTTTATCCGCCGCTCATCTTCCTCGGCATCGGCGCGATGACCGACTTCTCGCCGCTGATCGCCAACCCGAAATCCATCTTCCTCGGCGCGGCGGCCCAGCTCGGCATCTTCGTCACGTTCGCGATCAGCAATGTCTCCGGCTGGTTCACCGCGCTGGAAGCGGCCTCGATCGGTATCATCGGCGGCGCGGACGGCCCGACCGCCATCTATCTGACGAAAACGCTGGCGCCGCATCTGCTGCCCGCCATCGCGGTCGCCGCCTACTCGTACATGGCGCTCGTTCCGCTGATCCAGCCGCCCATCATGCGCGCGCTGACTACCAAAAAAGAACGCGCCATCGTCATGGAGCAACTCCGCCCCGTCTCCAAGACCGAGCGTATCCTGTTCCCGATCATCGTCACCATCGTCGTCGCCCTGATCATCCCCGACGCGACCGCGCTGGTCGGCTGCCTGATGCTGGGCAACCTGCTCAAGGAATCCGGCGTCACCGAGCGTCTGGTCAAAACCGCCGCCAACGAGCTGATGAACATCGTCACGATCTTCCTCGGCATCTCGGTCGGCGCGACGGCGACCGGCGAGAATTTCCTCTCCCCGAGCACCCTGTTCATCATCGGACTCGGTCTGCTCGCGTTCTGCTTCTCGACCGTCGGCGGCGTGCTGTTCGGCAAATTGATGTGCTGGGCCACCAAGGGAAAAGTCAACCCGCTGATCGGTTCCGCCGGCGTCTCCGCCGTGCCGATGGCGGCCCGCGTCTCCAACACGGTCGGCCTCGAGGAGAACCCCAACAACTACCTGCTGATGCACGCGATGGGCCCCAACGTCGCCGGTGTCATCGGCTCGGCGGTCGCGGCGGGCGTCTTCCTCTCGATGCGATAATTCCACCCCGTCAAAAACCGGCTTCGGCCGGTTTTTGGGTTCTCCGGAATTTAGAGGTAGATTTCGCATTCCAAGATACTTTTGACTTTTGAAACGCTGAACCCGTCGCGCAGTTTAGAGGGGGAACAATAGAGCAATAGAGCTTTGATGTAAAAACAATGTATTTATGCTACCATAACGTAGTTGGAACTTAACGCTGCAATAAGCCAACTCTGGTTTGTTTTCGGCGGATAAAGGTGAATAAAATGGACTATAAAACAAGGAACTATCCTATGTTTTCGGCCTGTGGGCTGAATTGCGGGTTATGTCCCCGACATCATACAAACGGAACATCAAAATGTCCCGGCTGTGCTGGCGAGGGATTTTCTACTAAGCATCCTCCTTGCGGAGTATTGTCTTGCAGCCAGCGCAAAGGCATCGAATATATGCTGTTTATGTGATGAATACCCCTGCAAAAAATATGATGGCGTCGACCTTTTGGATTCCTTTATTACGCATAAAAACCAGCTCCGAGATTTAGATAAAGCTAAAATAATCGGATTGGAAGCCTATAAAGCTGAATTAAACAGGAAAATTGAATCGCTGGAGTTGCTTCTAAGTAACTATGATGATGGGCGACGAAAGAGTTTTTACTGCGTTGCGGTTAATCTATTGGAATTACAAGATATAACGTCTGCTATAGAGCAAATTACACATGAGACAAAAGCAGCCGCGTCTGTTAAAGATAATGCTTTGATTGCGGTACAGGTACTACAAACTATGGCGGATAAGCAGGACATTTCACTTGTGCTTAGAAAGAAGCAGTAATATATCCTTTCGTTCAACTTCGAAAACACAGGCACAATTCAGCAGCCTGTGTAAAGTCTGCCCCCCTTAATGGTTTTTGCCGAGAGGAGCAGGTTTTGCCCGGTTTTTTTGTCCCCTCTAAATTGTGGAGAATCTTTTTTGCGCATTTGCTTTTTTTTAATACATAATGTATAATGCTAGACAGAAAAATATCGTTTTTCTCGAATTGCGACAGATTTATCCAATTTTCTGCGTGCTGTCAGTGATTTGTTATTACATGGTGTAGAATTGAACTGTAGGACACCCGAAAAGCAGGAGCATGGAATGCATAAAGGATTACTCCCGAAATTCACAAAAGCCAGCAGATGGATCGGTCTCGCCGTCGTGCTGGTGATGGTCGGAACCATCACCGCCTCGGCTTGGACGATCCGCGACATCGACACCCAACCCGTCGCGGTCGCGAATTACGTCCAGTCGGCAGCCCCGATGCGGCGCACGGTCTACGTGCCGAATCTGCAGAAAGTCTACATAGAAGCCAGTTCCGTGGAGCTCGATCTCGGCATCACCGTCTTCGCCGAGAACGGCGACGTCGCGACCGGATACCCCTTTGAATTCGATATCTTTCCGGAAGACGACCCCGAGGATGTTCTGCATGTCATCGACAAAGAGATGACCGGCCAGATCTACATAGAGGACATTGAGGAGGGCGACTACACCGTTCAGCTGGTGGCGACCGAGGGCGTCTCGGAGATCGATCCAATCTCCATCTCGGTGCAGCCCAAAGTCGTGTTCACCAAAGTCGACGTCTCCGATAAAATCGTGACCACCGATGAGATCGACGTCGAGACCGACGACTCCAAGTACGGCGGCGGAAACACGAACGGCGGCAGCCCTGCTCCCCCGCCGACCTCCAACGATACCGTCGAATTCATCGAATCCTCCCAAAAAGAGGAGACGCAGACGACCGAGACGCCTGTCGTCGACGGGCAGGGCAACCAGATCACCCGCTACAAACCGGTATTGGGCTCCAACGGCTGTCTTGTGACCGCCGCGGGCGCCGAGACCGACATCATTCCCGTGCTGGACGGCGATTACATCACCGGCGCGCAGCGGCTTGTCTCGGGCTCCGCAACCGGCGGTCAGGATCCACCGACGGATCCGCCGACCGACCCGCCGACCGACCCGCCGCCCGCCCCCGTCTACGAGGACGTCACGGCGCAGGTGCTGGGCGCCGACGGCGCACCGCTGCTTGAGAACGGCGCCTATCTGTACCAGTTCACCGCGGTGCCGCAGGTGGAGGTAAAAACCGAGACCGTCGTCACCTACTACGGCTGGCAGACCATCAACAACCGCACCTACTACTTCGATAAAAACGGTGTCTTCGTGACTGGAAACCAGATCATTCAGGGCATCTCGTACTTCTTCAGCGCTGAGGGCGTGCGCGGCGGCTCTATCGGCATCGACGTGTCGACGTGGCAGGGCCCGATCGACTGGAACCGCGTCAAGGCGTCCGGTGTCGACTTCGTCATCATCCGCCTCGGATTCCGCGGCTACTCCTCCGGCAAGCTCGTGCTCGACAACATGTACTACACGCACATGAACGGCGCGGTCGCCGCGGGACTGAAGGTCGGCGTCTACTTCTTCACCCAGGCGATCAACGAGACCGAAGCCGTCGAGGAGGCCTCGATGTGCCTGCAGCTCGTGCAGGGTTACAGCCTCGCCTACCCGATCTTCATCGACATCGAGGACGCCGGCAGTTCCTCCGCCCGCACCAACTCGCTGAACAACGAGCAGCGCACCAAGATCTGCGTCGCGTTCTGCGAGACGATTCGCAGCGGCGGGTACGCGGCCGGCATCTACGCCAACAAATATTACTTTACCAGCCTGTTGTACACCGGACAGTTCAGCGGTTCCTACGTCATCTGGCTCGCGCACTATACGACCCAGACCAGCTACACCGGCCGCTACGACATCTGGCAGCACACCTCGGTCGGCAAGGTGGACGGCGTCGGCGGCAGCGTCGATATGAATATCAGCTATTTAGGCTATTAGAGATCAGCTAAAAAGAACGGTGCAGCAAAAGCTGCACCGTACTTTTTTAGCTGAGTAGTGACTAGTTATTAGTGAATAGTGACTAGTGAAGGGTAATGCCGCGCTGTGCGCGGCATCTTGGAATTAAGGGCAGATAAAACAACGAATGCTGACTGAAAGATTTTGCTTGAAAGACAAGCGTTTCTGTCATCCTGCGCGGCGCGAAACAAATCACTTATTTCAATTCGCCGCCCTGACTGCCCGCCCTCCCGCCCAAATTATAATGGGGGCTTACTTGATGGAGTTAAGTTCTTGACCTTTACCAGCTTTCGCGGAGCAATACTAACAACTAACGCCTAACAACTAGCAACTACTCGGGCTTCGCCCCAAACCCCTGTTGAAGAGATGGCGGCGAACTGGTAGTGCACAAGGCTTAGACCCTCCTCCGTTCCCGCGGCGTGACACTGGAAACCGGCACTGGGTTCTTGCAACTGTCTAGGGCAAAGGGAATCGCGTCTGTGGAACAAAACGCGCCGCTGCATCCGCCGCGGCACTTCTATGTTCCACCTTCCTATTGACCTTCACCCGCCGCTCTCGCGGAGCGATATTGACAATCGGCAACATGTTATTGTCATTGTGAACGAAGTAAAGAAACCATTCAGTTCCAGCATTCGTTAAAACATATGAACGTGTCCTTAAGTCCAATGTGCCGCGCTTACGCGCGGCACTACAATTCACTAGTCAACTAATCACTAGCAACTAGTAACTATTTCACATATACGGTGATCACCGTAATGTTGTCGCGCCCGCCGCCTGCGAGCGCCGCCTCTACCAGCCGCCCCGCCGCGAGCTCGAACGGGCTGTCGGCGAGTATCGCGGCGATGTCCTCGTCCGACACGCAGTCGGTTAAGCCGTCGGTGCACAGCAGGATCCTGTCGCGGCGCCGGTAGTCGTAGGATTTCCGCTCGATGTCGATCACCGACGACAGCCCCGACCCGATGTACCGGGTCAGCGGGAATTTGTAGCGGACACCGGTGTCCTTCTCGTCGATGACGCCCATCTCCACCATCTGCGCGTACTCGTTGTCGTCGACCGTGAGCTGGAACAGCTCGCCGTCGCGCATCAGGTACCCGCGCGAGTCGCCGAGCGACACGATGTGCAGCTCGTCGTCGCCGAACAGGGCGTAGACGCCGGTTGTGCCCATGACACTGACGGATTCTTTTTTCGCGTACTCCGAGATCCGCTGACAGGCCGTGAACACCATCGTCTCGAACCAGTCCACACCGCGCTCGGCCAGATTGTCCTTCAAGAACGCCGCCGTCGTCTGCGCCGCCAGCGCCGACGCGGCTCTGCCGAACGCCTCGCCGCCCATGCCGTCGAAGACCGCGCAAAGAGACCCGGATTTCATCCGCGCCAACCGTTCGTACGGCTCGTTTCCGGCTACATCGTTCCACACCGTGTCGATACAGAGATTGTCCTCGTTGACACGGCGGACAAGCCCGGTGTGGGAGATCGCTTTGCATATGAGTTTGGACATCTGATCACGCTCCTGTTCTTCATTCTATTGGACAATGATGAATAAATCAAGCGATTCGGCGATTGAAAGCGTTAAAAAAATATGTTATCTTAGAAGTATTCAAAAAAAGAGAACCGCGTTCGGACAAGGAGGCTCTATGAAAGAACACGACGACAGCATGCTGAAACTCAGCCTGCGCCCCTTTATCACCGCGCTCGCCATCCTGTTCGCGCTGATGATCTTAAGCTACGTCCTGACGCTGGCGCTGCCGCACGGGGAGTTCGAGCGAACCCTTGTCGACGGCAAGGAGGTCATTGTGCAGGACTCCTACCACGCGGTGGAGGGCGGCATCTCGTTCTGGCGCTGGCTCGCGTCGCCGTTCCTCGTGCTGGGGGATTCGACCAACAGCGGCATGATCATCTCGATCTCGGTCTTCCTGCTGATCATCGGCGGCGCGTTCAACGCGCTGGACCAGTACGGCGTGCTCTCCTACGCGTTGGGGCTCGCGTATCTGAAGTTCAAGGACCGCAAGTACCGCCTGTTGTGGATTGTGTCGCTGTGCATCATGTTGCTCGGCTCCTTCGCGGGCTCGTTCGAGGAGATTATCCCGCTGGTGCCGATCGCGGTTGCGCTGGCGTACACGCTGGGCTGGGACGCGATGGTCGGCATGGGCATGAGTCTGCTTGCGGTCGGGTTCGGGTTCAGCGCCGGCATCATGAACATCTTCACGGTCGGTGTCGCGCAGACCGTCGCCAACATCCCGCTGTTCTCGGGCGCCAGCTTCCGCATCATCACGTTCGTGATCGGGTACTTCGTGCTGATGACGCTGCTGCACCGCTACGCCAAGAAGGTTGAGGCCGCCCCCACGCGGTCGATCGTGTACGACGAGCAGACCGCCGCCCGGTGGAAGGCCGTGACGCTGAAATTTGAGTTCGAGAAACAGAAAAACCGCGCGCTGATCTGGTTCGCCGCCATCATGTCGCTGATGGTGCTGTCCATCGTCCTCTCGGTTTTCGTGCCCGTCATTCAGGACAACATCATGATCTTTGTGCTCATCTTCTTCTTTTCCGCGGGCACCGTTCCGGTCCTGGTCGCGGGCATGAAGTTTAAGGATTACCTCAAGACGTTCGCGAGCGGCGCGCTCAAAATTCTGCCGACCGTGCTGTTTATCCTGATGGCCAACGCGGTGCGCTTTACGATGACCGAGGGCAGGATCCTCGACACGGTGCTGAACAGCATCATCGGACTGACCCAGCATGTGCCGCCCGTCTTCATCACGCTGATCATCTACCTGCTCGTGCTGGTCATGAACTTCCTGATTTCGGGCGGCTCCTCGAAGGCGTTTCTGCTGACCCCGCTGATCGTTCCCGTCGCGGTCGCGAACGGCATCTCGCCCCAGCTTGCCATCCTCGCTTTTGTGTACGGCGACGGGTTCAGCAACGTGTTCTATCCCACCAACGCCGGTCTGCTGATCGCGCTGAGCCTCGCCGGTCTCGGCTACGCGAAATGGGCGCGCTTCAGCTTTAAATATCAGGCCATCATGCTGGTGATCACGGCCGGGCTGCTGGTGCTCGCCTACTACGTCGGTTACGGAGGTGCTTTGCTATAATGTTATGGTTGATTCCTGTCTGTCTGGTCGGCATTCTGCTGATCCTGCTGATCGTCTGTCTGGTGCGGGCCGCCGCGGTGCGCGCCAAGAAGCCCGCCGCGTGTACTTTAAATTTCGCGGATCTCGCCGAGCGCAGCGGCGGTTACGCCGAGCGATTGTCGCAGATGATCGCGGTCGAGACGATCTCGTCCGTGCCGAGCGGCGACTACCAGAAGTTTCTGCCGTTCCACGATCTGATCGAGCGGCTCTTCCCGCTGCTGCACAAGACCTGCGAGAAAAAGTTCTTCGACGGCAGCCTGCTCTTTAAATGGAAGGGGCACGGCGACGGCAAGCCGATTTTGATGATGAGCCACCACGACGTCGTCGAGGCCGGCGGCGAGTGGCGTTACCCGCCTTTCTCGGGCACCATCGCCGACGGCAAGATCTGGGGCCGCGGCACCCTCGACACCAAGGGCAGCCTGTTTGCAATTTTGCAGGCCGTCGAGGAGCTGATCGCCGAAGGCATTCAGCCCGACGGCGACGTCTACATCGTCACGACCTGCAACGAGGAAACGGACAGCGTCGGCGCCAAGGCCATCGTGCAGTACCTCAAGGATCAGAGCATCTGGCTCGATCTGCTGCTCGACGAGGGCGGCGCGGTGCTCGACGATCCGCTGGGCGGCGTACACGGCATGTTCGCGATGGTCGGCCTGCTCGAAAAGGGCTACGGCGACCTCAAATTTACGGCGCGCGGGCTGGGCGGCCATTCCAGCGTTCAGACCAAAAACTATCCGCTGTCCCGCCTTGCGAAATTTATGGTCTACGTCGAAAAACACGACCCGTTTCAGGCGCAGTTCAACCAGTCGATCGGCGAGATGTTCCGCCGCGTCGCGCCCTACAGCGATTTCGGGATGCGGCTGATCTTCGCCAATCTCTGGCTGTTCCGCCCGCTGCTGACCAAGCTTCTGGGCGCCATCAACCCGATGGCCGGTTCCATGATCAAGACCACCATCATGTTCACCCGCATCAGCGGGTCGGACAGCAACAACGTTGTCGCCAACACGGCGTCCGTCGTCGGCAATCTCCGCTTCTCGCCCCATCAGGACCGCGACGCCTCCATCGACATCATGCGCGGCATCGCGCGGCGCTTCGATCTCGAGACCGAGGTGCTCCAGAGCAACCCGGCCTGCAAGGAGGTTCCGTTCCAAAACGCCGCGTTCAAGCTCGTCGAGCAGGCGGTCAATGAGACCATGCCCGGCGTCATCGTCACCCCCTACGCCATGACCGGCGCCACCGACGCCCGCTTCTTCGCCGCCGTCTGCGACAATTTGATGCGGCTCTCCCCCATTCTTTGCACCAACAGTCAGCTCGACACGGTGCACAGCTTCGACGAAAACATCGACGTCCAGAGCCTTGCGCCCGCCGTCGACTTCTACAAGCGCATTGTGGTGCTGCGCGGCGCCGAAGCCGGGCGCTCTTAACCGGGACGCGCGATAACACAGGCGAGCGGGACTTACAGTCCCGCCCGCCTTTTTGCGTGCAAAACGCCGGCCGCAAGGCCGGCGGTGTTATCGCGCTGCGCCGCGCTTTCCTAGGATTGCGGGTTGTCCGGTTCCTGCGGTGTGCCCGCCGTCTGTTTGCGCCGCGCCTTGCCGACCTGCACCAGAATGACGGTGACCCCGCCGAAGATCAGCAGCAGATAGTAGGTCAGCCCGCGGAAGATCAGCATCGCCGAGACCAGCATCCCGGGCGGGAAAAAGATGTGGAACAGCGACATAAACCCCTTTTCGCTGACGCCGACCGAGCCGGGAACCGGCATGTAGGCGACCGCGATGAAGAGAATCGCCTGCACCGCCAGCAGATCGAGCAGGCTGTACGCCGACAGCCCGAACGCCCTGTAGATGAAGAACGGGATCGCGTACATGGCGGTGACGCCGACGATCGTGAACAGCAGGACGCTGTAAAAGACGCCCGGCTTCTCGCGCAGCAATTTGACGCTGCTCTTGTACTCGTTGATCTGCCGCTCGGCCTGTTCGTACACGATCTGCGGATTCTTGATGATCCGCAGCTTGACCAGCACCCGGATGACGAAGACGATGACCCGCTCGGCCACCGGCGTCGAGTAGAGCACCAGTACCAGCATCCCCAGCAGCAGAATGGCGATGATGTATCCGTAGATGATGAACGCCTTCATCAGGTTGACACTCTCGGTGACGAAGGAGCGGCGGACGGCCAGCATCACGACGCCGTATGCGATCACGACGATCTGGTAGGAGATGTTGGCGGTCAGCAGCGTCAGCGTCGAGTAGTTGACCCCCAACCCGTCGCTGGCCATGTAATAGAGCTGCATCGGCTGTCCGCCGGTCGAGGACGGCGTGATCGCGCTGAAATAAGCGCCGATTAAAACGTAGCGCACGCTGCGCCACAGCGAGATGTGCTGCCCGAACGCCCGCAGTGGAATCTGCAGCGCGAACGCCTGCGTCACGATGTAGACCAGCACCATGACCGCGCCGCCGGCAATCCAGCGGGCGCGCAGCGCTGCCAGCGACCCCAGAATCTGCTCGATCTCGTGGTTTCTGAAAATCAGGACGTAGGTCAAAACCATCAGCGCGACCAAAATGATGACGCTGATCGCGAGACGAATTCTTTGTTTCCGGATATCCTGCATGTGTTCTCCGTAATACTGTGTTGACGACTGTACTATCATACGCTGATCGCTGTGAAAAAATCAAGTTCTCTCTCCAAAACCGCAGCCGCGCAAAAAAAGAAACCGTCCGAAGACGGTTCAGTGAATTTGGAGGAAGATATGAAAAAGGATCACTTGCGTTTGGTACACTCTAAGTCTACCCGCTTCAGTGACAATCCAATCACAAAATCGTTTTTTTTGAGATTTTTGAACTATTTTCAAAAAAAAGAAACCGCGGTGAGCGGTTTCAAGTAGTAGGAGAGTCTAATGAAAAGGTTGAACGTTTGCTTGTCTTTATCTTAGCCCGTCCGGTGACATTCCAATCACAGGAAACCGCCTTTTTCGAAAAAAATTAAAATATTTCCAAAAAAACGAAAAAACCGTCCAAAAAACGGTTTTCCGGCAGATTGATCGATGAATCAGCGCCTTCCGTCACCGGGGTACGCTGAAATGCGTCCGCAGGGCTACGGCCTGATCGCCGGGACGAGGCCGGTCGCGCAGCAGCAGGAGCAGCGGCGACACCAGACGCAGCAACAGCAGCAGCACCAGCACGATGCCGACCGCCATGACGACGATCCGCGCAGCGCGCCGTTTCGGGTCGGGGACGTCGTCCAACAGTTCCGCGTCGTCCATCCGGTCCGTCTCCTCGAGCAAAGCCTCGTCGGTCGGCTGCCCCGGGTCCGGCCCCGCGTTCTCTGTGCCGAGCCCGCTCATTGGTAGCGCGCCAACAGTGGCAGGATACTGGAAAGAAGCAGCACCACCACCAGCAGAATACAGATGACTATCGCGACCGCTTTAATCAATTTCTGACGCTTCATCGTCGTGTGCCCCCTTCATTTGATGATCGACGACCGTAAAGACGGCGAGCGCCGCGAGCGCGTCCCCGGCGATATACAGAATCGCAGCGGAACCGGTATCCGCGACCAACATTGTCGGCGCGTGGAACCCGATCACGAGCAGCAGCGCGGGCAGCGACCAGCGCGCGAGGAACTTGCCGTCCTCAGCGGTACAGCCCAGCGCGTAATACCGCATCACCCACACATAGGAAAGCCCGAGCAGAACGGTCGAGAACAGGCCGAACAGCCGCGCCGAGACGTAGAAGTTCAGCGGCGTCTCTGTAAAGCTTGCCAATGTGCGCATCGCGAACCAGAGTCCGGGGATCAACTGTATCATCGGGTGGTTCTCCGACATCCTGCGGCCCGAAAAGCTGGTGACCGCCACCCAGAAAAACCACGCCGCCGCCACGGCACCGGCCACCCCGCACCAGAACTCGATGCGGAAATGCGCGGTGTGGAAGCCCGCGCTCAGCAGCTCCTGCCGCCCGCGGAACAGGTCGCGGAACGCGACGGAATCCAGCACGTCCACGATCTGGATAAAGGAGGCGAGCAGATACAGAATGCCCGAGACCGACAGCGCGACCGCGCTGTCCATGCGCAGCGTGCTGTCGGGTTTCAGTTCCAATTTTTTCCATCCCGGCGCGATGCTGAGATAGCCGAATACCGCCACCACCACCGCGATGCAGATCAGCCGGAAAACGCGGCTGCCGCCCTCCAAAAAACCCGTGACCGGGGCGTAGTGGGCGGTCAGGTCGACCACGCGGATAAAGAACAGCGGGATCGCCAGCAGGGCCAGCAGACGGTAAATACTTCTCATGCACGGTCTCCGAGCGGCGTATAGGTTCTCTCGGCGCCGATGTACTTATAGGCGGGCCGGATGATGCGGTTGCCGAACAGACGCTCCTCGACCAGATGCGCGCACCATCCCGCCATGCGCGAGACGGCGAACAACGGTGTAAAGAGGTCGACGGGCAGATTCATCATGCGGAAGACCAGTCCCGAGTAGAGATCGACGTTGGCGCAGGCGCTGGTACCCGGTTTCTTGCGCTCCATGATCGCGGGGATCAGGCGCTCGACCGCGTGCAGCAGGTGGAGGTCGTCGCCCATGCCGCACTCGTTCGCGAGATTCTCGGCGCTCGTCCGCAGAATCGTGGCGCGGGGGTCGCTCTTGGTGTAGACGGCGTGGCCGATACCGTAGACCAGCCCGGAACCGTCGCCGTGTTTCTTGTCAATCGTCTCCTCGAGATACCGCGCGATCTCGTCGTCGTCGTGATAATCCTGGACCGCCGCCTTCATGTCGTCGAGCATCTGCATGACCTGAATGTTGGCGCCGCCGTGCCGCGGGCCCTTCAGCGACGAGAGCGCCGCCGAGATGGCGCCGTAGGTGTCGGTGCCCGACGAGGTGACGACACGGGTCGAGAACGCCGAGTTGTTGCCGCCGCCGTGGTCGGCGTGCAGCACCAGACAGAGGTCGAGCAGCATCGCCTCCTCCTCCGAGAACTGCTTGTTGGGGCGGTTGATGCGCAGAATATTCTGGGCCATCGAGAGATGCTCTTTCGGATGGTGGATGTACATACTCTTTTTGTCGTAGTGGCGGCGTTTGACCTGGTAGGCCGACGCCATCAGAGCGGGGGTGCAGGCGATGAGCTTGATGCACTGCAGCAGCGAGTTCTCGAGGCTCTTGTCCTCGGCGCGCAGATCGTACGCGTACAGCGCCAGCACCGAGCGCGCGAGCGCGTTCATCACGTTGTCGGACGGCGCGTGCATGATCATGTCCTCGGCGAAGCCGTCGGGCAGCGAGCAGCACGCCGCAAGCACCTGCGTAAACATCTTGATCTGCTCGGCGTTCGGCAGCGAGCCGAACAGCAGCAGCCACGCGACCTCCTCGTAGGTGTAGCGGTCGTCCTTTTTCCCGGCCGCGACGATCTCAGCGACATCGATGCCGCGGTAGATCAGTTTGCCGTCGATCGGCGCGCGCTTACCGTCGACCAGCTCGTAGCCGACAACGTCGCAGATGCTGGTTAGCCCCGCCAGAACACCGGTTCCGTTGGCATTGCGCAGCCCGCGTTTCACGTCGTATTTTTCCCAGTCCTCGGGCGCGATATGGTTATACTTCAAGTACTCGTCACATAGATATTTAAGGACATCCATCTGTAATTCGTTCTGATTATCGGACATGATTTCGCCGCCTTTCGCCGCAGGCTCTCCGCCTCTTTTACGGACAACCATTTATTTGATAGTTATTATTTACTTTAGTAGTTTATTTCAAAATGTCAAGAAAAACATCGATGAGGTGCCGCCTTGAAACGAAAACTCGGATTGATTCTGGTCTTTGCGCTGCTGATTGCCGTGACCCCCGCGATCGCGATGATCGGCCGCCCGGCAGCCGACGACCCGCAGACGACGCCGACTGTGTCCACGCCGCCCGCCGCCGTGACCGAAACCGGCGTCTACGAGGGCGGCACGATCCTGTTGCTCGACGAGGCGACGGGGCAGGTTTTGACGCTGACCGAGCGCGCGTACGTCATCGGCGCGCTGATGAGCGAGATGCCCGCGACCTACGAGCCGGAGGCGCTCAAGGCGCAGGCCGTCGCCTGCCACACCTACGCGCTGAACGTGCAGCGGCTGCGCGCCGCCGACCCCGACCCCGCGCTGAAGGGCGCCGCGTTCAAGGTCAACACCGCGATGATGTCGGGCTTTGTCACGGCCGACCGCGCGCGCTCGATCTACGGCGCAAACTACGCCGAGTACTACGCCAAAATTGAGACCGCCGTCGACGCGACGCTGCGGGAGGTGCTGACCTACGACGGCCAGCCCATCGCCGCCTGCTACCATGCCATCTCGCCGGGGCGGACGGAGTCGAGCGAGAACATCTTCGTGCAGGCGCTGCCCTACCTCGTGTCGGTCGACAGCAGCTACGACTACAGCGCCGACAACTACCTGACCGAGACGGTGCTGGAGCCCGCCCAGTTCTCCGAGCTGCTGCGCGCGTACGACCCCGCGTTCCAGCCCTCGGGGGAACCCGCGGACTGGCTCGGCGCGGCGCGGGTCAGCGAGGCCGGAACGGTGCTCGCGCTCCCGGTCTGCGGGCGCGAGTACGCGGGCACCGCGCTGCGCACCGCGCTGGGCCTGCGCTCGGCGGCGTTCGAGGTCACCTACGCGGAGGGCGCGTTCACGTTCCGCGTCAAGGGCTACGGCCACGGCGTCGGCATGAGCCAGAACGGCGCGAACATGATGGCGCGCGCCGGAAAAACCTACACCGAGATCTTAGAACACTACTACCCCAACACCCTGCTCACAAAAACCGCCTAGACAAAAGAAACCGCCTGCATCCGCAGGCGGTCTCATTGTCTTATAATTTCCTGTGCCCTAAATCCCTTAACCCTTGAGCCCTTGAAGCCCTTAACTAATCACTAATCACCAGTCACTAGTCACTATCTGGGAAACTTAATCTGGGCCTGCGCCGCCGCGAGGCGGGCGATCGGGACGCGGAACGGCGAGCAGGACACGTAGTTCAGCCCGACCTTGTGGAAGAACTCGACCGACGAGGGGTCGCCGCCGTGCTCACCGCAGATGCCGAGTTTCAGGTTCGGTTTGGCGCCGCGGCCGAGCTTGCAGGCCATCTCGACGAGTTTGCCGACACCGGCCTGATCGAGGCGGGCGAACGGATCGGACTCGTACACTTTTTTCTCGTAGTAATCGGCGAGGAACTTGCCGGCGTCGTCGCGCGAGAAGCCGAATGTCATCTGGGTCAGGTCGTTGGTGCCGAAACTGAAGAAATCGGCCTCCTTGGCGATCTCGTCGGCGGTGACCGTCGCGCGCGGAATCTCGATCATGGTGCCGACCAGATACTCGAGCGCGATGCCGCTGTCGGCGATCAGTTTGTCGGCGACGCGGACGACGATATTCTTGACGTACTGCAGGTCCTTGACGTCGCCCACCAGCGGAATCATGATCTCGGGAACGCACTTCATGCCGTGGTTTTTCACGACGTTGAGCGCGGCCTGAATGACGGCGGTGGTCTGCATCTCGGCGATCTCGGGGTAGGAGACGGTCAGGCGGCAGCCGCGGTGGCCCATCATCGGGTTGAACTCGTGCAGGTCGGCGATGACGGCTTTCAGGTCCTCAACCGTGATCTTCATGTCGGCGGCCAGCGCGACGATGTCCTCCTCGGCGGTCGGCAGGAACTCGTGCAGCGGCGGGTCGAGGAAACGGATGGTGACCGGGGTCCCGTTCATGGCGACGTAGATGCCCTCGAAGTCGCTGCGCTGCATGGGCAGCAGCTTGGCGAGCGCGGCTCTGCGCTGCTCCTCGGTTTTGGAGACGATCATCTCGCGCATGGCGGCGATGCGGTCGGCCTCGAAGAACATGTGCTCGGTGCGGCAGAGGCCGATGCCCCGCGCGCCGAACGTGAACGCCTGGGTCGCGTCGGCGGGACTGTCGGCGTTGGCGCGGACACCCATCGTGCGGACCTCGTCGGCCCAGCCCATGAAGCGGCCGAAATCGCCGGACACCGAGGCCTCGACGGTCGGAATCGCCTCGAGGTAGATGTTGCCGGTCGAGCCGTCGAGCGAGATGTAATCGCCGCGCTTGACGGTCTTTCCGCCCAGCGTGAAGGTGCCTTCCTCCTCGTTGATGCGGATCTCGGAGCAGCCCGAGACACAGCAGGTGCCCATGCCGCGCGCCACAACGGCCGCGTGGGAGGTCATGCCGCCGCGCACGGTCAGAATGCCCTGCGAGACGTGCATCCCCTCGATGTCCTCGGGCGAGGTCTCGAGACGAACCAGAACAATTTTATCGCCTTTGCCGGCGCGCTCCACCGCTTCTTCTGCGGAGAAGGCGACGCGGCCGCAGGCAGCGCCGGGCGACGCGGGCAGTGCGGAACCGGCCGGAACCGCTTTTTTCAGCGCGGCGGGATCAAACTGCGGGTGCAGCAGCGCGTCGAGTTGTTTCGGGTCGACGGACAGCAGCGCGCGCTGCTTGTCGATGAGGCCCTCGTCGACGAGATCGCAGGCCACTTTGATGGCGGCGGCTGCGGTGCGCTTGCCGTTGCGGGTCTGCAGCATGTAGAGTTTGCTCTTCTCGATCGTAAACTCCATGTCCTGCATATCTTTGTAGTGGTTTTCGAGTTTGTTCGCGATGTCGACGAACTGCTTGTACACCGCCGGCATCGTCTGCTCGAGCTGGGAGATGGGCTGCGGGGTGCGGACACCGGCCACGACGTCCTCGCCCTGCGCGTTCATCAGGAATTCGCCGTACAGCGCCTTGTTGCCGGTCGCCGGGTCGCGGGTAAACGCAACGCCGGTGCCCGAGTCGTCGCCCATGTTGCCGAAGACCATCGACTGGACGTTGACCGCGGTGCCCCACGAGGCGGGGATGTCGTTCATGCGGCGGTAGAATACGGCGCGGTCGTTGTCCCAGCTGCGGAACACGGCCTTGATGGCGCCCATCAGCTGCTCGCCGGGATCCCCCGGGAAGTCCTTGCCGAGCTGCTCTTTGTAAAACGCCTTGAATTTGGTGACCATCTCTTTGAGGTCGTCGGTGTTCAGCTCGGTGTCGTGCACCACGCCGCGCGCCTCTTTCATCTCGTCGATGATGATCTCGAAGCGCTTCTTGGAGATCTCCATCACGACGTCGGAGTACATCTGGATAAAGCGGCGGTAGCTGTCGTAGGCGAACCGCTCGTTGTTGACCAGTTTCGCGAGCCCCACGACGACGTCGTCGGTGAGGCCGAGGTTGAGGATGGTGTCCATCATGCCGGGCATGGAGGCGCGGGCGCCGGAACGAACCGACACGAGCAGCGGGTTGGCGGGATCGCCGAATTTTTTACCGGTGATCTCCTCCATCTTTTTCAGGTATTCGTGAATCTCTTTCTCGATCTCGGGGGCGATGGTCTCGCCGTCGTCATAGTAACGGGTGCACGCTTCGGTGGTCACGGTGAAGCCCTGGGGAACGGGCATCCCGAGATTGGTCATCTCCGCGAGATTGGCGCCCTTGCCTCCCAACAGATCCCGCATACTGCCGCTTCCTTCGGAAAACAGATAGACATACTTGTGACTCATGTTTGACTCCTTCAAAATATTTCGATTCCTGCGAAAATCTTCTTTTATTTTCTCTCACTAATCGCCAAAATATTATAGCAGAGTCCTTAACGAAATACTATATAAATGTTAAATTTTGTTTTCGTAACATGTTCCCCCTTGAAAAGCGCGCCGAAACTTGAGATAATGGTATCGGCAAATATCTTAGCAAAGGAGTGATAGGCGATGCACCAGCACGATCTGAAGGCCGTGATCCTCGCGGCCGGTCAGGGAAAAAGAATGCACGCCGAAAAATCCAAGGTCTTATGTGAAGTTGGTTTCAAGCCGCTTCTGAACTGGATTATCGATGCTGCTCGGTCGGCCGGAATTGAGAATATCTGCGTGGTAGCCAGCAGCGACGACGTTGTCGAGGCCGCGGCGGGATGTACCATCGCATTCCAAAAAGAGCGTCTCGGAACAGGACACGCGGTGATGTGCGCCAGAGAATTTCTGGAGGGCGGACACACCCTTGTACTGAATGGGGACGCTCCGTTTATTGACCAAAAAACAATCACCGATGCGCTGCAGCACCATCTGGACGCGGACAACGACGTCACCGTCATCTCGGCCGAGATCGAGAGCCCGAACGGGTACGGCCGCATTCTGCGGAATAAAGACGGCGCGTTCGAGGGAATTCTGGAGGACGCCGACTGCCTGCCGGAACACCGCGCTATCCGCGAGATCAACTCGGGCGGTATGTGGTACAAGACCGACAGCCTCAACAGCGCACTCGTCGGCATCCGGAACAGCAACCGCCAGCACGAGTATTATCTGACCGACGCGATCACGGTGCTGCGGCACCAGGATAAGCGCGTCGACTGCTTTACCGCCGGGAACCCCGACATTGTATTGGGCGCAAATTCGCCCGCTGATCTGCTGCTGCTCAACGAGATCGCGACGAAGAACGCCATCGCGCGGCATCTCGAGAACGGCGTGCGGTTCATCAGCCGCGACGGCATCGTCATCGGCCCGGACGTCCGGATCGGCGCGGGCACCACGATTCTGCCCGGCACATTGCTGATCGGCAAAACCGTCATCGGCGCCGGCAGCACGATCGGCCCCAACAGCGTGCTGACCGACACCGTCGTCGGCGACAACACGGTCATCAACGCCTGTCAGTGCACCGAGAGCCGCGTCGGCAACGGCGCCACGCTCGGCCCGTACACCCAGCTGCGCCCCGATTCGGTCATCGGCGACGGTGCGAAAATCGGCGATTTCGTCGAGATCAAGAACAGCACGGTCGGGGACGGAACCTCGGTCGCCCACCTGACCTATGTCGGCGATGCGGACGTCGGCAAACACTGCAACTTCGGCTGCGGCATCGTCTTTGTCAACTACGACGGCGAGAAGAAGTCGCGCACCGTCGTCGGCGACTACGCGTTCATCGGCTGCAACGTCAATCTGGTCGCGCCCGTCGAGATCGGCGAGGCGGCCTACGTCGCCGCCGGCACAACGGTGACCCGGCCGGTGCCCGCCGGCGCACTGGCAATCGGCCGGGCGGATCAAACCATCAAGGAGAAGTGGGCGGAGAAAAAACTCGAGACCTACTTGTTGAAAAAAAAGAAAAAGTAAGGATGTTTAAGGGGGTACACGATCATGAATCTTCATGGCAGGGACATCAAGATTTTCACGGCGAACGCGCATCCGGTTCTGGCGAAGGAGATGTCCGAATATCTGGGTTTACCGCTGGGCAAAAGTGAGGTCTCCACCTTCAGCGACGGCGAGATCTCGGTCTCGGTATTCGAGTCGGTCCGCGGCAGCGACTGCTTTATCGTCCAGCCGCTGTCCTATCCCGTCAACGAGCACATCATGGAGCTGCTCATCATGATCGACGCGTTCAAGCGCGCCTCCGCCGGCCGCATCACCGCCGTGGTGCCCTACTACGGCTACGCGCGGCAGGACCGCAAATCCAAGGGCCGCGACCCCATCTCCGCAAAACTGGTCGCCGACCTCATCACGACCGCCGGCGCCGACCGCATCCTGACGATGGACCTGCACGCCCCGCAGATTCAGGGCTTCTTCAATATTCCCGTCGACCATCTGGTCGGCATGCCGACGCTCGCCAACTACTTCCGCGAGCAGGTCGAGACCAGCCCCGACAGCTTTTTGGCCATGTCGCCCGACATGGGCTCCATCAACCGCGCGCGCGAATTCGCGACCCGGCTCGATCTGCCCATCGCGATCATCGACAAACGCCGGCAGAAGGCCAACGAGTGCGAGGTCATGAACATCATCGGCGACGTCGCCGACCGCGACATCATCATCTACGACGACCTCGTCGACACCGCCGGAACGCTGTGCAACGCCGCCGAAGCCGTCATGGCGAACGGCGCGCGCTCGGTGCGCGCCTGCGCGACCCACGCCGTGCTGTCCGGCCCCGCCGTCGAGCGCATTCAAAACAGCCCGATCCAGGAGCTGATCCTGCTCGACACCATCGCGCAGCCGTCCGAAAAGCGGATCGACAAAATCCAGGTGCTGCCCTGTGCGCCGGTCTTCGCCGAGGCGATCTCCCGCATCTACTCCGACAAGCCGATCTCCCCGCTCGTCAGCTGACCCCCATTATTACACTTCGCCGTTCCGTCAGAAAAAACCATTTTATTAACGAACGGTTTGGTTTTCCGCCCCCGAAACCCCGCGCCGGCCGGAACCGCGCGCTGCGCGTCTGGCAGCCGTATCATTTTCGTGATTCTGCATAAAATATATTTGACAATTTTAGTGATGATTTCTTGATTCCGCTGTCGAAATATGATATGATAGCTGCGGATAATTCCATCTTCTGGAGGTACGACTATGAACTGGACGGTTTTTTGGGTCTGCATCGAGATCTTCCTGTTCCGCATTCTCGACGTCTCGCTCGGCACGACCCGAATGGTCCTGACCGTAAAGGAAAAGCCTGTTCCCGCGTCGCTGATCGGGTTTGTCGAGGCCTTTGTGTGGTTCACGGTCGTGCGGCAGGCGCTGACCGCCGACGTCGGCTTTGTCACGGCCATCGCGTACGCCGCGGGCTTCGCCTCCGGAACGTTCATCGGCGGCATCGTGGCGCGCAAACTGATCAAGGGCAATGTCGTGCTCCAGATCGTCATCAGCAAGAACGACGAGCTGATCACCGCGATCCAGGGCGCGGGGTACGCCGTGACCATTGTCGAGACCAAGGGGACGACGTTCGGTCCCGAGAAATACATGCTGTTCTGCGACATCAACAAGGATCGCCTGAAGGAGCTGAAAGCGCTGATTCACCGCTACGACGAGGACGCCTTCATCATGGTGCAGGAGAACAAGATGGTCTTCAACGGGTTCATCAAATAGCCTCTGAATCCAATAAACGAGCGGCGGGCGATGTCCGCCGCTTTGCGTTGCGTGGCGGCCCGATTTCTGTTGTCAAGACGGTGAAAATTCTTTATAATAGAGCAAGTATCTGTAAAGGAGGACTTCTATGAGCACACATATCGGCGCTAAAGCGGGCGACGTGGCGGAGAGTATTCTGCTGCCGGGCGATCCGCTTCGGGCAAAGTACATCGCCGAAAACTTTTTAAAAGATCCGGTCTGTTTCAACCAGGTCCGCGGCATGCTGGGGTACACCGGCAGCTACGAGGGCAAGTTGATCTCGGTGATGGGCACCGGCATGGGGATTCCCTCCATCTCCATCTACGCCACCGAGCTGATGCGCGAGTACAATGTCCAGACATTGGTCCGCATCGGAACCTGCGGCAGCATGAACAAGGACATCCACATCGGCGACGTCATTCTGGCGCAGGGCGCCTGCACCGACAGCGACATCAACCACCACATCTTCCCGGGCACCTACTGCCCGGTCGCGGATTTCGACCTGCTGCGCACCGCTTGTCTGAAGGCGCAGGAAGCGGGCATCCGGCCGATCGTCGGCAATGTGCTGAGCTCCGATACCTTCTACGGCGAGGAGCTGATCGACCACAGCGCGCTGTGGATTAAATACGGCGTGCTGGCCGTCGAGATGGAGGCGGCCGCGCTGTTCACGATCGCCAAGAAGTACGGACGCCGCGGCGGCGCGCTGCTGACCGTCTCCGACTCGCTGGTCAACGAGGAGCAGCAGATGACCCCCAAGGAGCGCGAGCAGTCGCTGAACACCATGATCAAACTGGCGCTCGATACCGTCTGGACGTTTACCGAAAGGAGGGCCTGATATGAGCACGCCGCACATCAAAGCCCAAAACGGCGAGATCGCGAAAAGCATTCTGCTGCCGGGCGACCCGCAGCGCGCGAAGTACATCGCCGAGACCTTCCTTGCCGACCCCGTGCTGTTCAACGACGTGCGCGGCATGCTGGGGTACACCGGCACCTATCAAGGCAAACCCGTCTCGGTGATGGGCACCGGCATGGGCATCCCCTCGATTTCGATCTACGTCAATGAACTGCTGCGATTCTACGACGTCAAAAACCTCGTCCGCGTCGGCACCTGCGGTTCCTTCGTGCCCGAGATCGGGCTGAAGGACATCCTGCTCGCCATCGGCTGCTGCACCGACAACGCGTTTCTGCGCCACATCTTCCCCGGCGACTACGCGCCGATCGCCGATTTCGAGCTGCTCAACACCGCTTACGAGAAGGCGCAGCAGCGCGGCATCAACACCTACGTCGGTCTGATGAAATCCTCCGACCTCTTTTACTTCGAGCCCGACACCTACGGCGTCGACAAATGGGCAAAGTACGGGGTGCTGGGCGTCGAGATGGAGGGCGCCGCGCTCTACACCTTCGCGCGCAAGTACGGCGCGCGGGCGCTGACCGTCTGCTCGGTGTCCGACAGCGTCCACTCCAAGGATGAGCTGACCAGCAAGCAGCGCGAACAGGCGCTGGGCGATATGATACAGCTGGCGCTCGACGCGGTTATCGAATATGCCTGACACCCCGAACCCGCACTGGAAACGACAGTTTATTCTTATCTATATCGGGCAGGCTTTCTCGCTGGTCGGCTCGGCCGCGGTGCAGTTCTCGATCATCTGGTGGCTGACGCGGCTGACCGAGTCCCCCATCACACTGACCGTCGCCACGATCGCCGGTTTTCTGCCGACGCTGGTGCTCGGCCCCTTTGCCGGCGTATTGGTCGACCGCATCAACCGCCGCACCGTGATGATGCTCGCGGACGGCTTTGTCGCGTTGTCCAGCATTGCGCTGGCCGTTGTGTTTCTGATCAATCCGGCGCCGTCGGTCTGGGTGTTGTATCTGATTTTGTTCCTGCGGGGGCTCGGCGGCACGTTTCACGGCCCCGCGCTCTCGGCCGCCATCCCCTCGCTGGTGCCGCTCGATATTCTGACCAAAACCGGCAGCTGGGGCCAGATGATCCAGTCCGTCAGCACCATGATCGGCCCCGCGCTCGGCGCACTATTGATGGCGACGGCCTCGATGCCGGCCATCATGCTCGTCGATATCGTCGGCGCCGCCTTCGCGATCCTCTGCCTGTTTTTCGTCAAAATTCCGGACATCCCGAAGAGCGCGCAGGCCCCGCATCTCCTCACCGACCTGAAGCTGGGCTTCCGGACGATGCGCGCCAACCGCGCGCTGATGGCGATCTTTATCCCGGTGATGCTCATCAACATTCTGTACTCCCCGCTCGGGTCGCTGTTCCCGCTGCTTGTGCGCGTCCATTTTGGCGGCACCGAGTTCCACATCGGGCTGTCCGAGGTCGTGTTCTCGGCCGGTATGCTGATCGGCTCGCTGGTGCTCGGCGTGTGGGGCGGCATGAAAAAACGCTTCCTGATGATGTCGCTCGCCATTCTGCTGCTCGGCATCGGTTCGACGATCGGCGGTCTGCTGCCGCCCTCGGGGTTCTATGTGTTCGTGGCCGGTTGCTTTTTTATCAGTTTCAGCACCATCTTTTTCAACGTCCCCATCGTCTCCTACGTCCAGCAGACCGTTCCGAACGAGATGCTGGGCAAGGTGCTGTCGCTGATTACGACCACCGCGACGCTGGCCATGCCGTTCGGGCTGCTCGTCGCCGGGCCGCTGGCGGAGAAGATCGGCATCAGCCGCTGGTTCGCCTACTCGGGCCTCGGCATCATTCTGGTCGCGGTGTATCTGCTGTTCCGCACCCGGGCCTTCGATGTGCCCGCCGGGCCCCCGCCGGAAACGGCCGATCTCCCCGCCGGAGATGAAACCGGCCTGTGACCGCGATGTTTCGGCATTTTTCCTTGCATTTTGATTCGTGTTATGGTATATTACAGATAAGATGATGCTATGTTGGAAGAGTGGGGCCTCCCCACTCTTCCATTGTGTCACAGCGAAAATTGTGCCAAGGCACGAAAGGAGTCCGCATGTCGGCCAAGAAAAACACCGCCGCCGCGGTTGCCGAAATCGCGCTGCCGGTCGCCGAACAGCTGGGGTTGACGCTCTGGGACGTCCAGTTTGTCAAGGAAGGTCCCTCCTGGTTTCTGCGGATTATTATCGATAAGCCGGGCGGCATCTTTATCGAGGACTGCGAGACAATGTCCCGCGCCGTCGACCCGCTGATCGACGCGCTCGACCCCACCGAGCACGAGTACTACCTCGAGGTCAGCTCCCCGGGACTCGGCCGCGCGCTGCGCACCGACGCCCATCTCGAGGCCTACCTCAACAAACCCGTCGTCGTGAAACTGATTCGCGCCGACGAGACCGGCGCCAGGGAACACGCCGGAACCCTACTGTCTTACACCGCCGACGATCTGGCGCTCACGCAGGATGCGGGAACCCGCCGGTTCGAGCGAAAACTGATACAAAACATCAAGGCCGACGACGACCGCGACCTTTTGGGAGGACAACATGAACGCTGAATTCTTTGAGGCACTGGCACTGCTGGAGAAAGAACACAAGGTATCGCCCGACTATCTGCTGGAGAAAATAAAGAACGCGATCGTCATCGCGGTCCGGCGCGATTTCGGCGGCCAGGACAACATCGTCGTCGACATCAACCCCGAGGATCAGGTCTTTAAGGTCGTGCTGCGCAAAGAGGTCGTCGAGGAGGTCACCGACCCCGACACCCAGATGACGCTCGACGAAGCCAAGGGGTACCGCGCCCGCGCCCGTCTGGGTTCGGTCATCGATATTCCGCTGAAAACCAAAGATTTCGGCCGCATCGCCGCCCAGACCGCGAAACACGTCATCCGTCAGGGCATCCGCGAGGCCGAGCGCAACCAGCTCTGTGAGGAACTCCAGAGCAAGCAGGACGAGATCATCACCGCCACGGTGATGCGCATCGACCACAAAAAGGGTTCGGCGGTGCTCGAAATCGGCAACACCGAGACCTTCCTGCCCAAAACCGAGCAGGTTCCGGGCGAGGTGCTGAGCGAGGGTGAGCGCATTAAGGTCTACGTCGTCGATGTCTCGGTCTCCGAGCGCGGCCCCAAAATCCTGATCTCCCGCACCCACGCGGGTCTCGTCAAGCGCCTGTTCGAGATGGAGGTTCCCGAAATCTTCGACGGCACCGTCGAGATCAAGGGCATCTCGCGCGACGCCGGGATGCGCACGAAACTGGCGGTCTACAGCAAGGACGAGAACGTCGATCCCCGCGGCGCCTGCATCGGCCCGCGCGGCGCGCGCGTCGCCAAAATCGTCGACGAACTCGGCGGCGAGAAGATCGACATCGTGCTGTGGAACGAGGAACCCGAGAAATACATCGCCGAGGCGCTGTCCCCCGCGTCCGTTGTCCGCGTCGACATCACCGACCTCGAACACCGCGTCTGCACCGTCACGGTGCCCGACCACCAGCTGTCGCTCGCGATCGGCAACAAGGGCCAGAACGCCCGTCTTGCCGCGCGCCTGACCGGCTACAAGATCGATATCCGCCCCGAGAGCGGCTACTACGGCGAGTCCTAAAAGGAGTTCCATGAGCCAAAAGAAAGTCCCGATCCGAATGTGCACCGGCTGCCGCGAGGGAAAGCCCAAGCGGGCGTTGGTTCGTGTGGTCAAAAGCCCGGACGGCACGATCTCGGTCGACCTGACCGGCAAGAAGTCGGGGCGCGGCGCCT
Organism: Oscillospiraceae bacterium; assembly: GCA_031554355.1. GTDB lineage: Bacteria > Bacillota > Clostridia > Oscillospirales > Ruminococcaceae > JAVBRN01. The sequence goes on along the minus strand of JAVBVJ010000004.1, from coordinate 353 downwards.
ATCTCTGCCGCAGCGAACAGTGCCTGCAGAAAGCCAAAAAACAGCGCAGCCTCGAGCGCGCGCTGGAATGCGCTATCTCGGCCGACATCTACGAGCGGCTGAGCGCGGAAATCGAGGAAAGCTGCGATGACGAGGGATAAACTGCTCTCCGCCGTCGCCATGTGCCGCGGCGCAGGGAAACTGGCCATCGGGTTTGACGCAACCGCCGCCGCGCTGGAAAAAGGCGCGCCGATGCTGCTGATTGCATCGGATGCCGCCGAGCGGACGCGCAAAAACGCCGTGATGAAATGCGGTTCTTCCACGGTGAAGGCCGACCTGCCGCGCACCCAGACCCAAATAGAAGCTGTTGTCGG
>JAVBVJ010000022.1:0-5994 GCA_031554355.1 Oscillospiraceae bacterium | reverse complement strand
CGACGGCAACAAAAAGGATATGACGACGAAAGAGGCCGTCATCGCCAACAAGACCGATGTCATGATGACGAACATTGCGGGCGACCCGTACGCGATCGGCTACATCTCGCTCGGCTCGCTGAACGACACCGTCAAGGCGCTCGACGTCGACGGCGCAAAGGCGACGGCCGAAAATGTGAAAAACGGCTCCTACACCGTCTCCCGCCCGTTCTTTGTGGCGACTAAGGGTGCGGGCTCGGAACTCGCGCAGGACTTTATCGCTTTCATTCTCTCGAAAGAGGGACAGGAAATCGTCGTCGGAAACAAGTATATCGCGGTCGGCGAAAATCCGGCGGCGTACGCGGGCAGCAAACCGACCGGAAAACTCGTGGTCGCGGGATCCTCGTCCGTCACACCGGTGATGGAAAAATTCGCCGAGGCCTACAAAGCGCTCAACCCGAACGCCACGATCGAGATCCAGATGAGCGATTCGTCGGCAGGCATGAACGGCGCTATCGAGGGCACCTGCGACATCGGGATGTCGAGCCGCGCGCTTAAAGACACCGAGCTCGAGCAGCTGATCCCGACTCAGATCGCCATCGACGGCATCGCAGTCATCGTCCACCACGACAACCCGCTGACCGACATGACCAAAGAGCAGGTTCGGGCCATCTTCACCGGGGAGGTACTACGCTGGAATGAGATCATTGAATGAAAAACGCTAAAGAAAAAATCATGAGCGTCGTGTTTTTGATCACGGCGCTCGCCTCGATTCTCGCGGTGGCGCTGATCTGCATTTATTTGTTTGCCAATGGCTTTCCGGCCATCGGCAAAATCGGCATCTTCAAGTTCCTGTTCGGAACCGACTGGTCACCGACCGACACACCGCCCGCGTTCGGGATTCTGCCCATGATCGTGGGCAGCCTGTACATCACGGCGGGCGCGATTGTCGTCGGGGTGCCGATCGGAATACTCGCGGCGGTATTTCTGGCGCGCGTCTGCCCGAAAAGACTGTACAAAGCGGTCAAGCCCGGCGTCAATCTGCTCGCCGGGATTCCGTCCGTCGTGTACGGCTTTTTCGGTATGGCGATTCTGATCCCGCTGGCGGGCAACAGCATTCTCTCGGCGAGCATCCTGCTCGGCATCATGATTCTGCCGACCATCATCGGCATTGCGGAGAGCGCATTGCGCGCCGTGCCGGAGCAGTACTACGAGGGGGCGCTGGCGCTGGGCGCGGGCCATTTTCGCAGCGTGTTCGCCGTTGTGCTGCCGGCCGCAAAGTCGGGCATTCTCGCCGCCGTTGTATTGGGCGTCGGCCGCGCGATCGGCGAGACGATGGCGGTCATCATGGTGGCGGGCAATCAGGCGCGCATGCCGGTGTCGCTGTTGCGCGGCGCGCGCACACTGACCGCGAACATCGTGCTCGAGATGGGCTACGCCGCCGAGCTGCACCGCGAGGCGCTCATCGCGACCGGCGTCGTGCTGTTTATCTTTATTCTGATCATCAATCTGAGCTTTGCGGCGCTGAAAGGCAGGTTGAAGAAGTGAAAAGGAAAAAACGGGCAATTAAAAACGAAAAGTGGGCGCAGTTCATCGCCGCTTATCTGCACGTTCGCAGAAGATTCTTCGCCTGGTTGCATCGCGCCAGCGAGAAGCTGCTGAAGGGCCTCACGTGGTTCGCGGCGGCGGTCACAATCGGGGTACTGGTCTTTATTGTCGGTTATATTCTGGTGCGCGGCGTCCCGTATATCAAACCATCGTTGTTTTCGCTGCGCTACACCAGCGACAACGTATCACTGCTGCCCGCCTTCATCACGACCATCCTCATGACGCTGCTCTCGCTGCTGATCGCGGTGCCGTTCGGGGTCTGCGCGGCGATCTATCTGGTCGAGTACGCGAAGCGCGGCAACAAAATTGTCGCCTGGATCCGCATGACGACCGAGACGTTGTCCGGCATCCCGTCGATCGTCTACGGCCTGTTCGGCATGCTGCTCTTCGTGACGGCGCTCGGGTGGGGGTATTCGATGCTGGCGGGCGCGTTTACGCTCTCAATTATGATTCTGCCGCTCATCATGCGCTCGAGCGAGGAAGCGCTGAAATCGGTGCCCGACATCTACCGCGAGGGCTCGTTCGGGCTCGGCGCGGGCAAACTGCGGACGGTCTGGCGCATCGTATTGCCTTCGGCGATGCCCGGCATTTTGGCCGGGGTGATTCTCGCGGTTGGCCGCATCGTCGGCGAGACGGCGGCGCTGATCTACACGGCGGGCACGGTGGCGCAGATTCCGACCGGCCTCTTTTCCTCGGCCCGCACGCTCAGCGTCCATATGTACGCGCTGTCGAGCGAGGGGCTGCACACCAACGAGGGGTACGCGACGGCGGTGGTGCTGTTAGTACTGGTCGTCGGCATCAACGCATTGTCCGGCTACGTCGCGCGGAAACTGGGGAGGGGTACGGCATGAGAGCATTTGAGATAGGACATCTGGATCTGTTCTACGACAAGTTTCAGGCCCTGAAGAACGTCAATCTGGAACTCGACGAGAAGAAAATCACGGCGTTCATCGGACCGTCGGGCTGCGGAAAATCGACGCTGCTCAAGACGCTGAACCGCATGAACGACCTCGTCGAGGGCTGCCGCATCGAGGGCAGCGTCCTGCTGTACGGCGAGAACATCTACGGCGATATCGACGTCAGCCTGCTGCGCAAACGCGTCGGCATGGTGTTTCAGAAACCCAACCCCTTTCCGATGAGCATCTACGACAACATCGCGTTCGGGCCGCGCACCCACGGCATCAACACGCGCATGGAACTCGACGAGATCGTCGAACGGTCGCTCGTCAGCGCCGCGATCTGGGACGAGGTGAAAGACCGGCTCAAAAAGTCGGCACTCGGGTTGTCCGGCGGGCAGCAGCAGCGGCTGTGCATCGCGCGGGCGCTGGCCGTGGAGCCGGAGGTGCTGCTGATGGACGAGCCGACATCGGCGCTCGACCCCATCTCGACCGGGAAAATCGAGGAACTGCTGCTGACGCTGCGATCGGAGTATAGTATAATAATCGTGACGCACAACATGCAGCAGGCGACGCGCATCAGCGACAAAACCGCGTTCTTCCTGCTGGGCGAGATCATCGAGTACGACGAGACCGAGCGGATGTTCTCGATGCCGCGCGACAAACGGACAGAAGATTATATCACCGGGAGGTTTGGATGATGCGCAGCCGATTTGACGAACAATTGAATGTACTGAACAACAAACTGATCGAGATGGGCGCGATGATCGAGAGCGCCATCGCCAAGGCCGTCAAGGCGTTGCAGGAGCAGGACGTCAAATTGGCCGCGGAGGTGGCGAGCGGCGACGCCGTCATTGACGAGATGGAGAAAGAGATTGAGAGCCTCTGCCTGAAATTATTGCTCGGGCAGCAGCCGGTGGCGCGCGATCTGCGTCAGATCTCGACGGCGCTCAAGATGATCACCGATATGGAGCGCATCGGCGACCAGGCGGCGGACATCTCGGAGCTCTGCGTCTACCTCGCCGACCAGACCTACATCAAGAAGCTGGAGCACATCCCCGAGATGGCGCGCGCCGTCATCAAGATGGTCAGCGAGAGCATCGACGCCTATGTGCGCAAGGATCTGGAGCTGGCGCAGACGATCATCGACTACGACGACGTTGTCGACGACCTCTACCTCGTCATCAAGCGGGATCTGATTCAACTCGTGCACGAGGACGCTCAGAACGGCGAGCAGGCCTTCGACCTCATGCAGATCGCCAAATATTTCGAGCGCATCGGCGACCACGCGGTCAACATCGCCGAGTGGGTTATCTTTTCGATCACCGGCAAACATCAGGACAAACAGGTGCTGTAGATTTCGTTATCGGAGGAAGACTCTATGTGGGTTGTCTTCGCGCTGCTGTCCGCACTGACCGCGGTTTTGGCAAAAATCGGTATCGAAAACGTCGACCCGACGCTCGCAACGGCGATCCGCACGGTGGTCGTGCCGGTCCTGGCGTTTGTGATTCTGGGCGAAGCGTTTACCGCAAAGACCGTGATCGGCGGGCTGCGATCGTAGCGGGTGCACTCATTCCGGTGCTTTAGCAGTGATAATTAAGGAGGATAGATGCAGAACATTTTTGTATTAGAAGACGACGACAATATCCGCGACGCGGTCTGCTACGCGCTCTGCGCCTCGGATTTCGCGGCGAGCGGGTTTCCGGAGCCCGCCGCGTTCTGGCGCGCCGTCGCAGAGAACGCGCCGGACTTCTTGATCCTCGACATCATGCTGCCCGATGAGGACGGCATCTCGGTATTGAAGAAACTGCGCGCCGCGGAGAAGACGAGGAACATCCCGGTCATCCTGCTGACCGCAAAGAGCGCGGAGTACGACCGCATCAAGGGGCTCGACCTCGGCGCCGACGACTATGTGACCAAGCCGTTTTCGGTCGCGGAGTTGCTCGCGCGCGTCAAGGCGGTGCTGCGCAGAACCGGTGCGGACACATCGGCCGACTGCGCCGTCGGCGCGATCATTCTCAACACGGAGAAAAGAACCGTTTTTTCGGGCGGCGCTGTCGTGCCGCTGACCTACACCGAGTTCGAACTGCTGCACATGTTGATGCGCAACGCGGGGATCGTCCTTACTCGCGACAAGCTGCTGGCGCAGGTCTGGGGTATCGACGCCGACCTCGAGAGCCGCACCGTCGACATGCACATCCAAGCGCTGCGGCACAAACTGGGCGGCGCGGGCGGCCAGATAAAGACCGTTCGCTCGGTCGGCTACAAGATGGAGGCGGTATGAGACAGCGGATTTTCCGAAGCATCGTGCTGCTGCTGATCTGCAGCGTGCTGGTATGCGGCACGGCGCTCAGTTTGGTTTTTTACAAACAGCTTTCGGACACGATCCGCGCCGACCTGCGGGCGCGCGGCGCCACGATTCAGAGCGTACTTCGCGGCAACGCGCACGACTACACCGGGCTTGCCGCCGACGATCTGCGTATCACCGTCATCGCGCCGGACGGCCGGGTTGTGTGGGACGACGACGCGGACGCGGCGACGCTCGAGAACCACGCCGACCGCGCCGAGGTAATCCAGGCGCTTGCGACCGGCGCGGGGGAGAGCGACCGCTACTCCGCGACGCTCGGGCAGCAGACCTTTTACTACGCGGTCAAACTGCAAAACGGCGACGTGCTGCGCCTTGCGCGGACGACCAGCAGCATTCTGGGCACATTGTACCGCTATCTGCCGTATGTCATTGTCATTCTCGCGGCGATCATCTTAATCGGGTACCGGTTCGCGGGGAGACTGACCGCCCGCATCCTCCGACCGATTAACGAAATCGACCCGGCCAACATGGACGCGGTGCCGTACGACGAGCTGGTGCCGTTTGCCCGAGCCATCAAGAAAAGAGACGCGCAACTCGACACGCACCGCGACGAATTGCGGTCCCGCAGCGACACGATCCGCGAGATTACCGACAACATGCGCGAGGGGCTGGTTCTCCTCGACCGGCAGGGGGTCATCCTGTCCGCCAACAAGAGCGCGCTCTCGATCTTCGAGTTTCGCGGTGACCTCGCGGGCCGAAACGTCATCGAGCTGCTGCGCGACCCTGATCTGAACCGGCAGATTCAGTGCGCGCTGCGGGGGCAGGACGCCAAGACCGTCTACGAGCACGCGGGCCGTATATATCAGATCTTTTTCAGCCCGGCGTCCAATAGTGGCGCGATCGTCCTGCTGCTCGACGTCACCGAGCGCATGCAGGCCGAGCACAACCGGCGCGCGTTCACCGCCAATGTCTCGCACGAACTGAAAACGCCGCTCACGAGCATCTCAGCCTATGCGGAGATGCTGACGAACGGCATGGCGAAGGACGAGGATAAAGAGGAATTTATCGGAAAGATACAAACGGAGGCCGCGCGGCTGATCGCAGTGGTCGAGGACATCATCAAGCTCTCGGAGCTCGACGAGACCGAGGCGCTGCCCGACCGGGAACGCGTCGATCTCGCGGAACTCGCCGACGAGGTGTCGG
>JAVBVJ010000026.1:0-13908 GCA_031554355.1 Oscillospiraceae bacterium | reverse complement strand
GACGTCGAGGACGGTTTCCTGTTCGAACTGGCGCAGGCACAGATGGCGCGGGAGATCTTCCCGAAAGCGCCGCTGAAATACATGCCGCCGACCAAGTTCATGACCGGCGACATCTTCCGCGGCAACGTGCAGGACGCGCTGTTCAACGCGGTGACCATCATCACGGGACAGAAACTGCATCTGCTCGGCATGCTGACCGAGGCCATCCACACCCCGTTTATGTCCGACCGCGCGCTCGCGATCGAAAACGCGCAGTACATCTTCCGGACGATGGCGCATCTCGGCGAGGAGCTCGAGTACGCCGAGGGCGGCAGAATCCAGCGGCGCGCGCAGGAGGTGCTGGACAACGCGGCGCAGCTGCTGGAACGCATCGAGCAGCTGGGCCTGTTCGCCACGCTCGAAAAGGGCATCTTCGCCGACATCAAGCGGCCGAAGGACGGCGGAAAGGGCCTGAGCGGCGTCGTGATGAAGGCGCCGGAATACTTCAATCCGTTTATCGATGCCATGAAGGGAGGTGTCGCGGAATGAGCTCCGGCAACTACAACCTGAACAAGGTGGCGTTCGACAAGACGCTGGATCTGAAAAACCTGCGGCCCTACGGCGACACCATGAACGACGGCAAGATCCAGATGAGCTTTACGCTGCCCGTCAAGGACGACGAAGTCGGCGAGGAGGCGGCCAAACGCCTCGCGCGGAAGATGGGGATCGAGGAACCCGGCATCGCGTACCATGTGCCGCTCGACGAACACTTCACGTTCTATGTCATCTACGGGGGCACGCTCCATTCCGTGAACTACACCGAGATCCACGTCGAGCGCGTCGAGGCCAAGACGATGCAGATGGCGGAGATCGACGCCTACATCAAGGAGAACATCGGCCGCAAAGTCGTCGTGGTCGGCGCTTCGACCGGCACCGACGCCCACACCGTCGGTATCGACGCGATTCTGAACCGCAAGGGCTTCGCGGGGCACTACGGCCTCGAGCGCTACGAGATGTTCGAGTCGCTGAACATGGGCAGCCAGGTGCTGAACGGGGATCTCGTCCAGAAAGCGCTCGAGATGAACGCCGACGCCATTCTCGTATCCCAGACGGTCACCCAGAAGGATATCCACATCCAGAACCTGACCGAGCTTATCGAGCTGCTCGAGGCGGAGGGGCTGCGCAACCGCTTTATCGTGACCTGCGGCGGCGCGCGCATCACCCACGAGCTCGCCAAAGAGCTGGGTTACGACGCGGGTTTCGGCGCCGGAAAGTTCGCCGAGGACGTCGCGACGTTCATCGTCACCGAGATGGTCAAGCGCCGCTAGCCCAAAAGCATGGTAAAAGTGACAGAAAATAAGATAATTGTCACAACTAATTAGGCTGATCCATAAAATATTCACTATTTACGAATATTCATTGACGAACAGCGGTTAGAAAAGGTATATTATTCATAATTTTTATATAGGCGATAGCGGTGATACTGCTGATATTCGGGAGCTGTCGGGGGATCGGCTTTCGTAGAACAGCGGCATTATCGAACGGAAACGGTCGCTTTATATAGCAATCGGGAACAAAGAATATGAGAAAGGATGAGAATATGAAACCAAAGATTTCGAAATCAATGCGTATCGGTATCATTGTAGTGGTCCTGATTCTGGCACTTGCGGTAACCGTTTTTGCGGAGGATGGCGCTGAAGCAGGATACTCCAGCCCCCTGTACGGTACTTTCTGGGCATTCATTCCGCCGATTATCGCCATCGCACTGGCGCTGATCACCAAGGAAGTGTACATATCCCTGTTTATCGGCATTCTGTCCGGCGCGTTCCTGTACTCTGCCGGCAACCCTGTTCTTGCGCTCACGTCCGTCATGGACAATATGATCGCCGCTGTCGGTGATGGATGGAACGTCGGTATCTTTATCTTCCTGGTCATGCTCGGCATCATCGTGGCGCTAATGAATAAGGCGGGGGGCTCCGCGGCCTATGGACGCTGGGCAAGCCAGCGCATTAAGACGCGCACGGCGGCACAGCTCTCGACCATGGGTCTCGGGGTTTTGATCTTTATCGACGACTACTTTAACTGCCTGACCGTCGGCTCCGTCATGATGCCGGTCACCGACCGCAACAAAATCTCCCGCGCGAAACTGGCCTATGTTATCGACGCGACGGCTGCGCCGGTCTGTATCATCGCCCCGATTTCCAGCTGGGCTGCAGCGGTCTCGTCCTATGTTGTTGGCGAAGCGTATGAAGGCATCGGATTCCAGCTTTTCTTAAAGGCCATTCCGTACAATCTCTACGCGCTGCTGACGTTGGTCATGATCGTCGTCATCTCGATTCTAAAACTCGATTACGGTCCCATGAAAAAGTACGAGGATATTGCGGAAAAAACCGGAGATCTCTACGGCGGAACCGGCAATGAATACGTCGGTGAAGTCCGGGAGTCCGAAAACGAGCGCGGCAAGGTCGTCGATCTGATTCTGCCGATTGTGGTCCTGATTTTATCCTGTGTCGTCGGGATGATCTATACCGGCGGGTTCTTTGATCGCTGGCTCTCCGGCGGCGATCCGGTTTCTTTTATCGACGCGTTTGCAGGTTGCGACGCCTCGCTGGGGTTGCCGTTAGGCGCGATGTTTACGCTTATCTTCGTTTTTATTTACTATCTTGCGCGCAGGGTCGTCACGTTTAAGCAATTTGCGGAAGCGCTTCCTACCGGTTTTCGTCAGATGGTTCCGGCGATCCTGATTCTGGCCTTTGCGCTGACACTCAAAAACTTTGTGGACGGCGGCCTTGGCGCTGCGGATTTTGTCGGAAACAACCTGGCTGTCGCCGCCACCGGGTTCGCCTCGTTCCTGCCGGCGATCTTCTTCATCATCGCCTGCTTCGTCGCTTTCTCGACAGGCACGTCGTGGGGCACATTGGGCATTCTGGTGCCTATCGTGTGTGCGCTGTTCCCCGATCCCAACGTACCGATGGTGGCGATCACGCTGTCCGCCAGTATGGCCGGTGCGGTCATGGGCGACCACTGCTCGCCGATCTCCGACACCACGATTATGTCCTCGACCGGCGCACAGTGTAACCATGTGCAGCACGTCGCAACCCAGATGCCCTACGCGATACTGGTTGCGGCCATCAGCTTTATCGGATTCATCTTCCTCGGCTTTGTTCAAATCTGGTGGCTCGCGCTGGTGATCGGCATCGTACTGTTGCTTGTCGCGCTGCTCGTCATCCGCGCGATGCAAAAGAAAAAGGCGTAATACACCCAATAAAAAAGGCGGCATAGCCGCCTTTTTTTGTTGCGCATAATACGCGCGTTATCCGTTCGTCGCGTTGCCGTTGCCCGAGATCGGGATCGCGTCGCCGAGATAGACGGGGTCGGGACGGAACGCCGCAAACAGGATGTCCTTGAGGCGCGCGGCGACCTCGCGGACCTCGCGGTAGGTTCGGTCGCTGTACGACCAGCTGTCGTAGGCGGCGACGCCGCAGACCTCGAGGCCGAGTGATTTCGCGATGTAGATGGCGCGGTACAGATGGTATTCCTGCGTAACGATCACGACCTTCTTGACCTGAAAAATCTCCTTGGCCCGCACAAGGCTGTCGTAGGTCGAGAACCCGGCGTGATCCATAAAGACATCGGCGGACGGAATGCCGTGGTCGAGCGCACGGTCCTTCATCACGTTGACCTCGTCGTAGTCGAGCTGTCCGTGGTCGCCGCTCATCAGCAGTTTCGGCGCGGCGCCGGCCTTGTACAGGTCGATGCCGAGGTCGATGCGGTGGCGCAGCAGCAGCGAGGGCACGTCGCCCGTCACCCCGCAGCCCAATACCAGAATGCAGTCCGCGTCGAACGCGGCGGCCTGTTCCGGCGCCACGATCTGCGGCTTGGACAGATTGATGACAACCTGATTGAACTGGCTGACCAGGCCGAAGCCCAGCAGACCCAGTAAAAACACAAAAAGACAAAAATATCCGAAGGTTCTGCGCCCGGCCCTTTTCTTCATAGCACACACCGCCTTTGTTAGATTTCATTATATAGTCCATTAGATTGAAATAAGTTCTCACTATTTTCAATCGGCAAGCAAAGCTTGCCGGCACGTCTATGGTGTGCAATGGACTATGCACTCGATTTACAGCAACTTCAAAAATGATTTACACAATCAATTTTGAATATTGTTGCGCGTGCAAGCGTTTTATAGGTCATTTCCACGTGTAATTCTTTATTCAAAACGCTGTAAGCCGCCAAGCTGGCGGCACTGTGGGGCTATCACCCCAGCTTCAAAACAGGAAATGAACTGTTTTGAAGTTTAATAAGTATATCACAGATACAAAACGCGGCGAAACCGTGATATAATAAGAAAAAATGCAGGACGGTAACGAATCTTGAATATCACAGTGATCGGAGCGGGTCCGGGCGGATACGAGGCGGCGATCTACGCCGCGAAAAAAGGCGCGCAAGTCACCCTGATCGAAAAGAAACAGCTGGGCGGAACTTGCCTGAACGTCGGCTGTATTCCGACCAAAGCGCTGCTCGCGAGCGCGGAGGCGCTCGAGACGGCGCAGCAGGCGAAGGAGTACGGCATTCTCGCAAAGAACCCGGCCGCCGACTACGCCGCCGTCGTCGCCCGAAAGGACAAGGTCGTGGCGGGGCTTCAGCGCGGGATCGAGCTGACGCTCGAGAAAAACGGCGTGACGCTGCTGCGCGGCGAGGGCTCTTTTTACGGCAACAACACCGTGCTGGTACAAAACGCGGGCGAACCCGACCGTCTCCTCGAGCCGGACGCGGTGATCATCGCGACGGGCTCTAAGGCCGCGGTGCCGCCCTTTATTCCGTACGACGGAACCGCGATCCTGACGAGCGACGAGGTGCTGTCGCTGACCAAAGCGCCGGAATCGATGCTGATTGTGGGCGGCGGGGTTATCGGCTGCGAGATCGGGCAGTTTCTGTGCCGCATGGGCACCAAGGTGACGGTGGTCGAGATGCTGCCGCATCTGCTGCCGCCCGAGGACGCCGACACCGCCGCGGTATTGGAGCGCCGCTTTCGCCGCGAAAAGATCAAGGCGGTGTGCGGCAGCAAGATCCAAAGCGTCGAAAAAACGGCGGCGGGTGTCGCCGCGACGCTGGAGGACGGGACGGTGCTCGAGGCACAGAAGATGCTGGTCGCGACAGGGCGGTCGCCGTATACCGCGGGGCTGAATCTCGCGGCGGCGGGCATCGAGACGGGCCGCGGGGGATTCATTGGCGTCGACGAGAACATGCGGACGAGCGCGCCGGACATCTACGCGATCGGCGATGTCGTCGCGACGCCGCAGCTGGCGCATGTCGCGGTGAAAGAGGGCTTCGCGGCGGTCGACGCTATCTTCGGACAGCCGTCGGCGGTGCGCTACAGCGCCGTGCCGCGCTGCGTGTACACCCACCCCGAGGTCGCCTCAGTGGGCGTCACCGAGCGGGAACTGGAAGAAAAAGGGCTGAAATGCAGCGTCGGGCGCTTCGATTTTATGGGCATCGGCAAGGCGAAGGCGAGCGGAAAAACCGAGGGCTTCGCCAAGGTGCTGGTCGACGAGAACGACCGCATCATCGGTGCGGCGATCGTCGGCGCGGGCGCAACCGAGATGCTGCAGACGCTGACGCTGGCGGTCGATCTGGGGCTCACAGCCAAAGCGGTGGGGGACTGTATCTTCCCGCATCCGACGATGAGCGAGGTTGTGATGGAGGCGCTGCACGACGTCCACGGCAACAGTATTCATAAGATTTGAGGGGTATCATGGAGAAGACAAAAACGAAAAAGACCGGCCGCATTATTCTGATTTCGGTGGCGGGGGTGCTGGTGATTCTCGCGGTTCTGTACGGATTGCAGCTGCGAAAAGAGAAGATCAAGCCGAAAGAGCCGGTGCCGCTGTCGAGCGGCGCGCTGGGCCTAGCGCAGGGCGAGGTGTACCTGACGGCGCACCGCGGCTTCAGCGCCATCGCGCCCGAGAACTCGGTGCCCGCCATGCTGGAGGCGGGGAAGGCTGGGTTCTTCGCGGCCGAGTTCGACATCTTTGAGACCAGCGACAGCCGGTGGGTCGTGATGCACGACGACACGCTGCGGCGCACGACGAACGGGTTCGGGAAGATCCGCAAGTACACCGCGGAAAAACTGGCGGGTTACCGCATCGACAACGGCGCGAACATCGCCGACTACCCCGACCTCAAGATCCCGACGCTCGAGGAGGTGCTGGACGCCTGCGCGCAGTACGGCATCGTGCCGCAGATCGAGATCAAGGACGGCAGCGCGGCGGGCATCGCGAACCTGATCGCGATTCTGAAAGAGCGCGGTCTGCTCGACAAGGCGATCATCATCTCGTTCAACTACGAGCTGCTGAACGAGGTGCAGAAAAACGCGCCCGGCGTCGAGATCTGGTTCCTCGTCGCCGAGCTGAACGACGACAATCTCGCGCTGTGTATGCAGAAACCGGAGTACCGCGTCGCCTTTAACGCGAACGCGAAGGAGAACACGCCGGAACGGATCGCGGTGTACCGCGACGCGGGGTTGGATTTCGCCTGTTACACGGTCGACGACATCGCGGTGTTGGAGCGGCTGTACCGCGAGGAGGGTATCCGCTACTTCACGACCAACGCGATTATTCCGGCATAAGCCTTCTTGACAGGGGTGCTATAATTAAGAATATTTCGACGGATAGAGAGAACAGGAATGAAGATTGATCTGCACACACACACGAACGCGTCGGACGCGAACCTGACGCGGAAACAGCTGCTGGAGGTCGCGAAGAGTTGCGGGGTCGACGTGATCGCGATCACCGATCACGACACCATGAAAAACAGTTTCAGCAGCCACCGCGACCCGGTGCAGGTCGTCGAGGGCTGCGAACTGTCGGGGCTGGACCCCATGACCAACGCGAAGGTGCATATTCTGTGTTACCTGCCGCGGTTTTCCAACCAGCTCAACCCGCATTTCGACGCGATGGCCAAACAGCGGGCGCAGATCGGTTACGAGATGATGGCGCGCGCCCAGAAGATCTACCCGGTGGTCAACGAGGAGAATCTGCAGAAATACTGCGCGATCTCCGGTCTCGTCTTCCGGCAGAGCATCATGAGCGTGCTGATGGAGTTCGGCTACACGAAAGAGATGTTCGGCGACCTCTACAGATCCCTGTTCAATAAAGTCGACGGACCGTGCTATGTGCCGCTGCGGTACCCGACCGCCGTGGAGCTGCTGGAACTGGTGCGCGCGGCGCGCGGTGTGGCGGTGCTGGCGCATCCGAGCGTCTACGGCTCGATGGCGTACGGCGTGGAGCTCTGCAAGCGGGGGCTGCTCGACGGACTGGAAATCGACCACTACGGCAACACCGACGCCGACCGCAAGACGATGATCGAGCTGTGCGGCCGGTATAACCTGATCGCGACGGGCGGCTCGGACTACCACGGCGCGAACTCCAAGTCGCCGATCTTCCCGGGAGACGGGCAGACCGACGAGCTGTTCTACCACCAACTGCTGGAACGCGCTGCGCAGAAATAAGAGGAGAAATCATGGTATACAAAAGAAAGAACATCGGAACCTGCTCGGTCGCGACCACCATCACGGTGGACGGGGACACCATCACGGACATCCGGTTTCTGGCGGGCTGTGAGGGCAATCTGGACGGCATCAGCCGTCTCTGCGTCGGGCGCAAGGTCGACGATGTGCTGAATCTGCTCGAGGGGGTGCGGTGCGGCGGCAAGAAGACCTCCTGTCCCGACCAGCTCTCGAAGGCGCTGCGCGAACTGAAAGAGCTGCCGGAATATCAGGCGTCGCTCAAGAACTGAGCATCGCGGACGAAGAACCCGAAAGGGTTCTTTTTTGTTGGGATTTTTTGTCAGCGGACGGCGGCGCGGCAGTGGATAAAACCCGGACGGGTATCCAATACTCCCTACGAAAATGTCACGGGGAATGGGAGCTATGATTAAAGATTTTTCAAAGCCGTCCAACAAAGCGCTGGCAAACGCGATTAAAATTGCCGGCCAACTGGGGCACCGCAGCGTCGGGCCCGAGCACCTGCTCGTCGCGCTGTGCGAGCTGGAGGGCAGCGACGCCAACAAGATTCTGAAAAAGTACAGCAACCGGGCGTACGACATGCGCGCGATCACGGCGAAAAAGCTGGGCAGCGGCGCCGAGACGCAGCTGAGTGAGAGGGACATCTCCACCGAGCTCGCGGGCATTATCAACTACGCGGGCGTCTGCTCCGAGATTCTGGGCGACGGCTGCATCGGCACCGAACAGCTGCTTGCGGCGATGCTGCAGGCCGAGAGCGCCACCGTGTCGCTGCTGCTCTACGAGGCGGGCATCCGCGAGGACAATGTGCGGCGGGAGTGCCGCGAGGCGCCGAAGAGCCCGCATCGGGAGACCGCCGCGGAACCTGAGCGAAAGAGCGTGCCGCGCGGAAAATTTTGCGAGAAATACACGGTAGACCTGACCGACATCGCGCGGGATCACGGGTTCGACGAGGTGGTCGGGCGGGAGGACGAGATCGACCGCGTCATCACGATACTGGCGCGGCGCAAGAAGAACAGCGCGTGTCTTGTCGGGGAACCCGGCGTCGGCAAGACCGCGATCGCCGAGGGCATCGCGATGTGCATCGTGGACGTAAGAGTGCCGCCCGAGATGAAAAACAAGCGGCTCGTCTCGCTGGATATCTCCGCGATGGTCGCGGGCACAAAATACCGCGGCGACTTCGAGGAGCGGTTCAAGGCGACACTGGCGGAGATCTCGAAATGCGGCAACATCGTGGTCTTTATCGACGAGATGCACGCCATTATGGGCGCGGGTTCCGCCGAGGGCGCGGTCGACGCCGCCAATATCCTGAAACCGATTCTGTCGCGGTCGGAGCTGCAGCTGATCGGCGCGACGACCGAGGAGGAGTACGCGCGGTACGTGGAGAAGGACCGCGCGTTCGAGCGCCGGTTGCTGCCCGTCCGCGTCGGGGAGCCCGGCCTCGACGCCGTCCGCATGATGCTGGAATCGCAGCGGCCGAAATTGGAGCGCCATCACCGCGTCGCCATCACGGCGAGCGCCGTCGAGGGGGCGATCCGCCTGTCGCGGCGTTACATCCACGACCGCTTTTTGCCGGACAAGGCGCTCGACTTAATCGACGAGGCGGCGGCGCAGAAGCGGCTTGGCAAAAAGAGCCGGCGCGGCGAGGTGCTCACGATCACCGAGCGGGAGATCGCCGAGGTCGTCAGCCGCTGGACGCGGATTCCGGTCACCCGGATCGGCGAGGACGAGCGCGACCACCTGCTGCAGCTCGAGAACCGGTTGCGGGAACAGATACTGGGACAGGACCGCGCGGTCGTGTCCGTCGCGCGCGCGCTGTGTCGCGCGCGGACGGGGCTGAAAGATCCCCGCAGGCCGAGCGGTTGTTTCCTGTTCTGCGGGCCGACCGGCGTCGGCAAAACCGAGGTGTGCCGGGCGCTCGCGCGCGAGATGTTCGGCGACGAGAAATCCATGCTCCGCTTCGATATGTCGGAGTACATGGAGAAGGAGTCGGTCGCGAAGCTCATCGGCGCGCCGCCGGGCTACGTCGGGCATAAAGACGGCGGACAGCTGACCGACGCATTGCGGAAAAAGCCGTACAGCGTCGTGGTATTTGACGAGGCGGACAAGGCGTCGGCGCAGGTGTTGAATATCCTGTTGCAGATCATGGAGGAGGGGACGCTGACCGACGCGCAGGGCCGAAGCGTCGACTGCTCAAACTGCATCGTGATCCTGACGGCCAACATCGGCGCGCGCCACATCGCGAAGGAGGGCGTTCCGCTCGGCTTCAACGGTGCGGTGGATTCGGACACCCTGATGCAGCAGCGGGTCGACGCCGAGCTGAAAGAGGCGTTCGCGCCCGAGTTTTTGAACCGCCTCGACGAGATCGTCGTGTTCAACCGTCTGACGCAGGCCGATCTGTGCCGCATCGCGGGGCTGATGATGCGGCAGCTGGCGGCGCGGATCGCCGAGCAGGACATCGAACTGGACTGGGACGCGGCGGTCGAGCAGCTGCTGTGCTGCGGGTCGGATTTCGCCCGGTACGGCGCGCGCCCGATGCGGCGGGAGATCACGAAGCAGGTCGAGAACCCGCTGGCCGATATGATTCTGCGCGGCGATCTTGTGCCGGGATCGCGCATCGCGCTCTCGGTGCGGGACGGCGAGATCGCGCTGCAAAAGACCGCACCGGAACGCGCGGCGGTCTCCTGAAACACCATAAAAAAAGACCGGATGAAATTTCATCCGGTCTTTTGGTTGTGGTCACATCGTGTTGACGGGAATGGCGTGCTTGACGGTGACGTTGAGCAGCTTGTAATCCCGCCGCAGATCGAGCACCGTATCCTCGCCAATCAGCTGAATCATGGGGCGCAGCGAGTAGTCGTTGTTGATGACGCGGCCGATCTTGCCGTCGGACAGCTCAACGAGGCTGTTGACGGGGTAGAGCTCGAGCGTCCGCATAAAACTCATGACGACATCGTAGTCGAACGCGACTTCAATGTTCCCCATAATAAACTCCATCGCATCCTGCGGTTCCATGGGCTGGCGGTAGGGGCGATTGCTCGTGATGGCGTCGTAGACGTCGGCAACCGAGATGATGCGGCTGATAATCGGGATGCGGCTGCCCTGCAGTTTGTGGGGGTAACCGGTTCCGTTCACCTTCTCGTGGTGGTAAAGCACCGCCTCTTTAAGCACCGTGTTGCCGATGTTGTTTCTGCAGAGGAAATCGTACCCCTTCTGGCTGTGCTGCTGGATAATCCGGAACTCGTTGTCGGTCAGGCGGCCGGGTTTGTTGATGATGTCGAGGGGGATCGCGGTCTTGCCGATGTCGTGCATCATCGCGCTTCGGCCGATGGTGTTGAGGTGCTCCTTCGAGTACCCCATGACGTCCCCGATGGCGATGGACAGCACCGCGACGCTCAGGGAATGGTGGTAGGTGTATTCGTCGTAGCTTTTCAGGTCGGCGATGTTGACCAGCGCGTAGTCGTCCTCGAGCATGGAGTCGACCAGGTGCTCGACGACGGTGTCGACCTCCTTGACGGTCTTGACGACGTGCTCGTGCGAGATCTCGTCGTCGGATACGAGCGAGTACAGATCGCGCAGGCTGGTTAACGCCTCTTCCTTGACGACGGGGTCGATGCTCGGGCGCGGCGTGTCCAGATCGCTCAGCGCGGCGGCGTCGACGATGCAGACGCGGCGAATCCCGCCGTCCGCAAAAGCTTCGATGGCAACTTCATCCAGTACCGTGCCTTTGGTTGAGATCGGCAGCAGACTGTAGTCGGAGAAAACGTCCTGCTCCAGAACATCCCCGGGGAGGAGATCTTCAATGTTGACAAATTTTGGCATGTCGCTCCTCCTTTCGGAATTTTGCAGAGGATTCATAATATATATCGTCGATTTTGACCGGAAACTTATGAAATCACTGTTATGAATATTTATTCAATAGCGCGCATCTCATCGAGCCGTTCGACCGCCGCGTTGACGGCGTCCATCACGGTGGCCCGGAATGCGCCGTTCTCCAGCGCGCGGACACCGACGATGGTCGCGCCGCCCGGGGAGCACACATCATCTTTCAGCGCCGCGGGATGGCCGCCCGCCAATACCATAGAACCCGCGCCGGAGACCATCTGCGCGGCGATTTTATAGGCGTCGGCGCGCTGGATACCGGCGGCGACGCCGGCGTCCGCCATCGCCTCGATGAACATCATGGCGTAGGCGATGCCGCAGCCGCTGAGCGCGGTGACGGCGTCGAGCTTGTTTTCGGGGACGAGATAGGTGTCGCCGGCCAGACCGAAGAGCTGCCGGACGATGCCGAGCTGCGCCGCGCTGCAGCGGGTGCCCGCGACAATCGCAGAGATCCCTTTTTGCTGCGCCATCGAGATGGTCGGCATGACGCGGACGACGGCGGCGGGCAGACGGGATTCCAGCGTCTCAAGCGTGACGCCGGCCATGATCGACACCGCGACCGTATTGCTGCCGACGGCGGTACTGATCGCGTCGAGGACGGGCCGCGCGACCTGCGGTTTCACGGCGATCAGCACCAGATCGCTTTGCTCCGCGACCGCAATGGCGCCCCGGTTCGTCCGCTCGTCATTCGGGATCCCGTCGACGCCGAACGTCTCTTTCAGGTATTCGAGGCGCTCGGTTCCGGTGTCGGTCACCAGAATATTCCGGGCGGGAATCTGTTTGCCGGACAGAATCCCCTGAATGATCGCGGCCGCCATTTTGCCGCCGCCGATGAATCCGATTTTAAGGGCGTTCCATTGTTCCATAATTACCTCGCGCCGCACAGCGGCATGGTTTTAATTTAAGGAAATAGATCACAGTTGAATTATATATCAGTTTGCGCGCGTTTCGTCAAGGCTGGTTCCGCCCGGCTCCACGCGTTTCAGGCGGAACCAGAACGTGCTGCCGACACCCGGCGCCGAGTCGACGCCGAACTGGGTGCGGTGGGAGTCGAGCACCGAGCGCACGATGGAAAGGCCGAGCCCGTTGCCGACGACCGGTCTTTTCAGGTGGTTGGAGCCCCGGAAATACCGCTCGAAGATGTGGGGAAGATCCTCCTCGGCGATGCCCGAGCCGGTGTCGCGGACCTCGATTCGGACGCACTCGTCCTCGGTTTTCTGGGTGACGAAGACGCATTTGTCGCTGCCGGTGTAGTTGATGCTGTTCGTGATCAGGTTGAACAGCACCTGATCGATCTTCTGCTCGTCCGCCGACACAAAGAGCCGCTCCCCGGGGTGGAATGTGATGGTGTAGCCCTGCAGCTCGGTGAACCGCGACAGGCGGTCGATGATCGTCGCCACCTTGTCGGTGATGCAGAAGTCGGTCAGCGTCAGCACCGTGTCGTCGCGGACGGTCGAGATGCTGAGCAGGTCATTGACGAGGTCGGTGAGCCGCCGGCTCTCGGCGATAATCGTGTTCAGATGCTCGGGGGTGTTTTCGCCCGGCACGTCGCGCATCACCTCGGCGTATCCGGCGATCATGGTCAGCGGGGTGCGCAGATCGTGCGAAAAGTTGGCGATCAGCTCGTTGCGCAGCCGGTCGATCTGGGAGAGGTCGTGGGTCGCCTTGTTGAGCGTCGCGGCGAGCTCGTCGACCTCGCGGCTGCCGGTGTTCCCGCTAAACGTGATGCCAAACTCGCCTTTCGCGAGATCCTTGGCCTGCGCGTTGATGGCGGCGATCGGCCGCGCCAGCGACCGCGAGAAGAAGTAGGAGAGCGCCAGCGAGAGGATCAGTATAAAGACCGACAGATAGGTGAGCTGGAGCAGCAGCGTCCGGGAGGTCTCGCGGACGGGCGTCAGCATCGAGTTGAGCACGACGGTGTAGTTTTTGCCGTTCGCGGCGGCGTGGCTTTTAATCGTGATTGTGCTCTCGACGAGGTCGCGCTGCCCGAAAACCCACCGGCCGCCCGTCGCCTCGTCGGGCAGGAAACTGACCTCGGGGCTGCTGAGCTGAAATGTCTCGGTGTACGCGCCGTCGTTTTTCAGCGCGAGAAAATACATCCGCGCGATCTCGTTTTTCATGTCGCGGTTGTGGATCATGCAGTTGGGCTCGATGTCGGCGATGACGATCGGGTTCAGGTTGTCGTCCAGCACGTCGACGCAGACGTCGTAATACCGCGCGGCGAGCAGGACCTGATCCTGCATGTCCGCGCTGTTCTCGTCGAGCGCCGAGAGGATCGCCGTCATGGCGGTCTCGCTGCGCTTGCGCTTGACGCTCTTGTAAAAAGTATCAAAAAACAGCGACTGCAGCAGCCACAGAATCAGTAGCATCACCGCCGAAAAGACCGCGAAGGTCAGAAAGGTTCGGGCGGCGATCGAGAGGGATCTATTCTTTTTCAAAACGGTAACCCACCCCCCGAAGCGTCGTGATTTTATCGCTGTAGCGGCCTAGTTTTTTGCGCAGCAGCTTGATGTGCGTGTCGA
>JAVBVJ010000150.1:0-12282 GCA_031554355.1 Oscillospiraceae bacterium | reverse complement strand
CAGTTTTTTGGCGCGCGCGATGCCGATAGCGCTGGAAAGCGAGGTCGAGCTGTGCCCGACGACAAAGCTGTCGTGTTCGCTCTCGGTTGGTTTCGGAAAACCCGAAAGACCGTCCTTTTGGCGCAGCGTTTCCAGTTGATCTTTTCGTCCGGTCAGAATCTTGTGGGTGTAGCACTGGTGGCCGACGTCGAAAACGATGGTGTCCTGCGGCGACCGGAACTGGCGGTGCAGCGCAATCGTCAGCTCGATGACGCCGAGGTTGGAGGCGAGATGTCCGCCCGTTTTTGAGACGACATTAATCAACAGCTGGCGAATCTCCGCGGAGAGCTCCGTCAACTGATCCATATTCATGTATTTCAGGTCTTCCGGGGATTGGATCCTGTCCAGTTGACTTCCCATTTACTTTGTCCTCGATAACAGGTGCCGGGAGAGTTCGGTCAGGTATTCGCTGTGCTTGAACTGGGTATTCAGGCACAGAATGGATTTTGCGGTCAGCTCGACGGCGAGCGCTTTCGACGCCTCCAAGCCGTACATTGTAACCGCGGTCGCTTTATTTTGCTTCGCGTCGCTGCCGGTCGGCTTACCGAACTCGGTCTCGTTCGCGGTGACGTCGAGGATATCGTCGACGATCTGGAACGTCAGCCCCAGCATCGCGGAATACTCGGTCAGCGCTTTCAGCTGTGCCGCGTCCGCGCCGCCCGCGATCGCGCCCATGCGAACCGCCGCCGTGATCATCGCGCCGGTTTTATATTGATGGATTTTGGTCAGCTGCGACGGCGTGAGCGTCATGCCCTCGGCGGCGAGATCCAGCTCCTGTCCGTACATCATGCCCTTGTGTCCGGCTGCGCGGGAAAGCTCGACCATACATGCGCGCGCGATCTCGGCGTTCTGGATGTTCCCCAAAACCTGATACGGCAATGTCAGCAGCACGTCGCCCGCTAAAACCGCCATCGCCTCACCGAACGCCTTGTGGCAGGAGGGTTTTCCGCGGCGGTAATCGTCGTCATCCATGCAGGGCAGATCGTCGTGGATCAGCGACGAGCAGTGCACCATCTCGATCGCCGCGGCGGCGGGCAGCGCGTTCTCGATGCTGCCCGAGACCAGTTCGCTGCTCGCGAGCGTCAGGATCCCGCGAATTCTTTTTCCGCCGCTCAACAGGCTGTACCGCACCGCCTCCAATAGATCGGACGACGGATCGCCCCGAACCAGAATCGCTTCGAGGTAGTTTTCAACCGTATTCATGTATTTCAGGGTCATCTCGTCATAGTTCATGATTGCTCTCAACCTTTATATGCTGAACCTCAATTTTCGCGGTCTCCAGAATCTGGTAGCACTGCGCCAGCAACAGCGACGCCTCCTTGTACAGATCGACCGACTGCTGAATCGTGGTGTTCGGGTTCTCCATCGTCTCGGCGATGGTCTGAATCCGGCTGTAGGCTTCCTCAAAAGTATATGTTTTCATCGCTGTTCCACCTCCTGAACGCGCTCGACAACACAGTGGGCTTGTCCGTCGCGCAGATTCACCTGAATCGCGTCGTTTTCGCGCAACTGACGAATGCTCTGAACATCGTCCGCGCCTTTTGTGACGTGCGCATACCCGCGCATCAATACATTCATCGGATCCAGCGTCCGGCAGCGATCCGCAAGCTGTGTCACCGCGGCGCGCCGCATCTCGAGCCGGGAAAGCGTGTCCTGCAGCAGAATCGTCTTTTCTTCCTCAATGGATTCCTGCATCAGCGAAATTTTCAGCAGCAACCGATCGCCGGCGATGTCCAGTGCGCTCTGCGTGTTTCGGCACAGCGACTTAAGATCCCGCGTCACCATTGCGGCAGCCGCGGAGGGCGTCTCGGCGCGCGCGTCGGAGACGGCGTCGAGCAAGGTGATGTCGATCTCGTGGCCGACGGCGGAGACCCACGGAACCGGCAGCGCGGCGGCGGCCCGAACCAATGCTTCGTCGTTGAAGTACCACAGATCCTCTTTGGAGCCGCCGCCCCGCGCGATGATCACCGCGTCGACCTCGGGCCGGGCGCAGATCATACGGCACGCGTTGCCGATGTCTTTGACGGCGTAGATACCCTGTACCGCGCAGTCGTAGATTCGGATCTGTACGGTCGGGTCGCGGCTTTCCGCGATGCTGAGGATATCCTGAATCGCCGCGCCGCTCGCCGATGTGATGACACCAATAATTTTGGGCGCGGCGGGCAGCTGCCGCTTCCGCTCGGGCGCAAGAAGCCCGTCCTCCGCCAGCTTTTGGCGGGATTGTTCCAGTTGTTTTTGCGCCGCGCCGACCCCTTTCGGCAACAGATCGAAGACGGTAAGCTGGAAAGAGCCGCTTTTCTCATAAAAAGAAACCTTGCACCGCGTGACGACGAACATACCGTCCTTCGGCACAAACCGCAGCTCGGACGCGTAGGTGCTGAACATCACGGCGCGCACCGAGGCCGCGCTGTCTTTCAGCGTAAAATAAACATGCCCCGTCTGCCGGTGGATCGTCAGACCCGAAATCTCGCCCTCCACCCAGATCTGCGACAGCACCTCGTCGCGCTCAATCAATTGTTTCGTATAGCAGTTTAACTCGCTGACCGAAATACTCTCGCTCATGGCTCCACCTTCGCAAGCGCCGCCGAAATCGCGACGCCGACCGCGTTGTCGGAAGAAAGCGCGGCGGGCTCACAGAACCGGCCGTTCGGAAACGCGTCTTTCAGCTGCGCCCGAATCACGCTGCTCGACAGCACACCGCCCGCAAAGATGATATTGGCCTCTTTGCCGGGTTTTATGCTGTGCAGCATCCTTTCGAGCGTCGCGCCGACCGACAGCAGACAATACCGCGCGGTATCCTTCCTGCTGCCCGTTTTATGGTAGTATTCTTTACACTGGTTCTCCAACCCCGACACACAACAGTCGCTGCCTTTCAGCACGGGCTTGGCATAGGCGTCGCAATCGCTCTGCGCCGCGAGCGCGGACAGCTCCGGCCCCGCCGGAAAGGAACAACCGAGCAGCAGGCCGACACGGTCGACCAGCTGCCCCGCGTACAGATCCAGCGTCGCGGCGACCGGTTCAGCGCACAGCGCCTGGTCAAGGATCTCACAGCGCAAAATCTCGGTCGTGCCGCCCGAAAAATGGACGGCATAAAAGATTCGATCTTCGGCGGCATCGAGACCGCAGCCGTAAAGCGCGGCCTGAATGTGCCCCGTTTGATGGCTGGTCTGCACCAGCGGCACGGACAGCGCGGCGGCGAAAGCCGACGCCGCCGAGATCCCCGCCGCAAAACACGGCATATAGGAGCCCTCGATATCGCGCGGGCGCGCCGAAACACCGACGGAATCTATCTTAATGTCTTTCAGAACAGGTTTTATTCGGTCCAACAGGATCGGCAGGTTCTGCGTGTGCGCGAAAACCGCGTCCCGCTGCCGCAATCCGAGTTGTCCCTCGCTGACGGCGAGCAGCAGGCGCTCGTTCGCTACTACGGCGCGGCGCGCAAAATCAAAAACAGCGACGCTCGTCGCGTAGTTGCTGGTGTCGATCCCGAGCGCGATCATTCCGGCTGAACCCGCGCTTCATTGATGCTGCGCAGCGTGCCATTGACAAAGGAATACTCGTCCTCGGCGCCGAACTCTTTCGCGAGCTCGACCGCCTCGTTGATGACGACGCTGTCCGGCAGCTCCGGCATATACAACAGTTGCGCGCAGCTGACCCGCAGAATCGCGAGCGAGACGCGCGGCAGCCGCTCCAGCGTCCAGCGTTTGAGATGCGGCACAATCGCCGCGTCGATCTCCGCCAGATGCCCGAGCGTGTTTTGAATCAGTTGCACACAGAACTCGTCCGGCGTGTACTCCGGCGTGTCCTGCATGTTTTCAAGCAGCTCGTCAAGCGGAATTGTATTGGACGGCAACTGGAATATCTGTGTAAAAGCCAGCTTTCGGGAATCTCTTCTTGTCATAGGTTTCGTCTCACAAAAAGGAAGCCCTCCTGTTTTGGAGGGCTTTCGATTAGTCGTTTTCGTCCTCTTCCGGCATCATGGTGATGCCTGCGATGATGACATTTACTCGTGCAACCGCCAAACCTGTCATACTCTGGATCGAGTCCTTTACGTTTTGCTGAACCGCGGCAGCTACATCGACTATCTTCACACCATGTTTCACGATGATGTTAATTTCAACGTTCACGACATCTTCAGAAAGCTCTATTTTAATCGGCTTAATATAATTTGTCTTTGTTATAAGCCCTTTTACACCGATATTACCGGTAGCCACCGACTCCACCCCTTCGATCTCCATTGCCGCGAACTTCGCGATAGACGCAACGACATCCTGTGATATCTTGAGCGAGCCGGAAGGCTGATATTTGTTTTCCATGTCCATCAAAATGCCCTCCTTTGAAGAGATTATAACATTTTGATTACGTCAAATCAACCTATTTTATCTCTACAATTGTGATACTTTGCACAGCGACCGAGCATTCGCTCAGCACAATTTCCTTGATCTGCGAGACCTGGCTGACCGAGAGGCCGTCCGCGGGCGCTGTGACGACGATATTTACTTTGTCCTCGTTGATGAAAACAACGCATTCCGCGAATCCCTTAGCCTTGATCAAGCTCTCGATGTTGCTCTCGATCGCGATACTTTTCGCTATAAAGGACAGTTTTTCCGTGACGGCGTCCTTCTCCGCCTGCGTCATGTTCACCTGCTGCAGCGACTTCTGGAGCGCTTCCAGCGCCTCGTCACGGGTCTTGGTGCGGTTGAGCCGCGCCTCGGTGAAGAAATCCGCTGAGCTGTCGTCGGGGTTTGAGACAAACAGTGCTTCCCCGTAATACTTGTCGGTTTCGGCCTGTGTGTTCGTCTCGGTGGTAGCCTCGGGCGCGCCGCCCGTTTCTACGGCGCCGGGCCGCTCGTTTCCGGCCAGTCTCCAATTCAAATAGACTGCGACGGCCAGCGCCAGCACCAGCGCCACCATTACCAGCTGCTTTTTAAAAAACTTCACCTTCATTATGATTCTCCTTCATCGATGTTTTAATGCATTTTGATAACACTGACGCGGTTGGATTTTACTCCGCATACAATCATCACCGCCTCGATAATCGCCTCGCGCACCTGAACGCTTCCGGCGCCCTGACACACGACCACGACGCCTTGCACGGTCGGCTCGATCCGTTTCAGCACCAGCGGTTCCTTGCCGGACGCGCCGTCCACCAGAATCACCGTCGTCTCGCTGGTGTTTTTCTCGGCGAACTCCTCGCTGCCCTCCTGCGAGCGGTCACCGGTGGTCTTCTCGTTCGTCGCGTAGACGTACTGGACGCCCGTCTCCAGCGTGATCATCACCTCGACTGCGCCGACGCCCTCCACTTTCGAGAGCACCGCCGTCAGATTGTCTTTGAGATTCTGAAGATACTGCTCGTTGTACTGATTTTCGTCGAATGTCATGTTCGCTGTGCTGTTCTTCGCTCCGAGGTTGGAGAGCATCTCGCCCGCCAGCAGCAGCACAACACCAATAACCCCGACGACGATCAGTATCCGTGTCTTTTTTTTATTGCCGGAAAACAAGTCCCAAATCGATTTCTTTTTCTCTTCCTGTATCATGGCGTTCCCTTTACCACAACCTGCGGGCGGAGATAGCACTGCTCCGAGATGATCTGTTCGATCTCCGCGACGCGTGTCTGCTGCTCATTAGTTATGTATATGATGATTTCCTCGAATAATATGCGGTTGTCCGCGACGATTTTCACCCGGCTTTCGACGGCCGCCGGAATCCCCTGTTCCGCCAACAATTCCGCCAGCCGCGCGTTGATCATGCGGTTCGTTTCCTCTAATATCAGCGCCTCGTTCGTCGAGGTTTCGAGCGCGATCTCGGAGATGTTGTCCAAACTGAAATCAAAAAGAAAATCCCTGTTTTTAGCGAACGGGTAAAGAATCGTCAGAATCAGGAACAACCCCACGACAAAGCGCGCGACCTTGGACAGGCTGTTCTGCGGCAGCAGCGTGTTGCAGATCGCGCTGATAAACGCCGCGCAGATCAGCGCCGTTCCCCATTTTTTGATAAATTCTATCATACCGCGCTCCCGACCTGAATCATGATTGCCGTGCAGATGACAAGGGCGATGAAGTAGAACACCACCAGTGCGACCATGATCTCGATCACCGATTTGACCGAGCGGATCACCCCCGCGATCGTGTCCGCGCCGAGCGCCTCGCCCGAGACCGCCGCCAGCGACATCGAGAGCGAAACGAGCAATAGCTGCGCGATCACGGGCAAGAAAAGCGCCAGCAGCGACAGAATCCCGACGCTGCCCACGGTCGCCTTGATCACCCTAAGGCTGTTCGTCACGGTTCCGGCCGCTTCCGACACCGACGACCCGATGATCGGTATGCTGCTGCCCACCAGATATTTGGTCGTCCGCAGCGCGAGATTGTCGCTCTGTGCGCTGACGAGGCTCTGCAATCCGACCAGTCCGATGAACAGCGAAGTCAGAATACCCATAATCCAGATCAAAACGCGCTTGATGCCGGTGATGACCGAGCGGATACCCTGATCCTGCAGCCCCGATACCACCGCAAGACCGAGCAGGACGCCGGTCATCGGCTTAATGAACACCGTGATGATCGAGGATACCGCCGTCGCCGCCGCGACGATCCCGGCGCCGTACAGCGCCGCGCCCGACACATGCCCGGTAGAGATGATAATCCCGGAGAACACCGGGATAAACCCGCTGGTGAAGCTCTCGGAGAGCTCGACGATCCGGAACGCGTCGGCGACGGAGTTGTTGATGACGCCGGTCAGCGCGACGGAGACCGCGAGCGCGCCCGCGATATTCACCACCGTCTCGACCGGCTTGTTATCCGGCAGCAGATGCTGGCCGATCGCGCAGCAGATCATGATCGCGCAGAGAATCCCGAAGAGTTGCAGCGGATTCTGTAAGTACCCGCCCAGATTTCCGGTGAAATCCCGAACGACGGCGAGAAATCCGTATAAGATGTTTCCGCTGTCGAGGATACTTTTGTCGTCCAGATAGTCGGAGACGGAGTTCGGCAGCACATCCGAGATGTCCGCGAGCTGCTCCTCCAGCATCTGGTCCATATCGGAGGACGCATAAACGAGCCGCGGCGACAGCGCGAAAAGCAGCGTGAGCAGCAAAATTATAATCGCTGTTTTCTTCAACATACGCTCATCCCACCATTCCGAGCGAGAGATCCAGCAGCTCCCGAAACAGCGGCAGCGCCAGCACCAGCACCGCGACCCGCCCCGCGAGCAGCGCAAGATTCGCGAGCGACCCCTGTCCGTAATCGTTGCAGATGTCGGCGCAGATCTGCCCCACGATGCTGACTCCGATCGACTTGTACAGGATATCGATGTAGTTTAAGTTGACATAGCGCGCGACCTCTGTCATCTCCGCCAGCACGGTCGTGACGTTGGTCAGCACATAAACACCGATGATGCATACGACACCCGTCGTGATCGCGAGCGCCTGTTCCGCGTTGTGTTTCCGCACCAGCAGGCAGAAGATCGCGCCGATCAGCGCCATGCCGATCACCCCGAAATAGTTGAATTCCATATCACAGACCAAAGATCGACTTGATCGCCGCGAACAGCTCGCTGACCTGATTGATGACCATCATCAGTACGACGATCAGGCCCGCAAGCGTCGTCAGCATCGCCTGATCCTCCCGCCCGGCCTTCGACAGCACCAGATTCAGGACGGCTACGATGATGCCGATTGCCGCGATTCGGAATATAAAATCGATATCCACTTCCCACAGCTCCCTGTTACAGCAATAATATGGCAACCGCGATCCCCGCCAGCGTAAAGACCGCCTCGTAAAATCCTTTGCGTTTCTCGTTCATCACCCTGCGCTTCTCCCGAAACTGCTTCATCTGATCCCGCGCGTAGTCGAGCTGCGCGATCTCGCTGTCGACGTTTCTGCGGCCGAGCTGCGCAAACACCGTGCGCACCAGACTGCGCTCGTCCTTTGAGATACTGGGCGCGAACTCCCAGCGCGCGAACCGCTCGTCCAGCACCTCGGAGAGCGTCTGATCCCGAAAGCTGCTCTCGGTCAAACCGTTCAGAAACGTCAGGTTCTCCAGATACTCCTTGTCGGCGCAGCGCACGATCTGAGTCGGAATACTGGCGCAGTTGTACCCGATCGCGGTGCGCAGGTCGCTGAAAAAGACCTCGAGCTCCCCGACCACCTTTTCTCCCGTCACCATCTTTTTTTGGATGCTGACGCCCAGAATATAGGCCGCCCCGATAATAAAAACCGCCCCGAATAACTGAATCATCCCTTCACCTGTATCCTGTCTTTGATTTGTCCGATATTCGGCACGCGGTCGATCAGTACGACGGACTGAAAAATCCCCTCATCCAGACAGCGCTTTATGATCTTGCGCGCCATCAGATCCTCTTTGGACTGCGCGTGTGCCGTCGCGATCAGACCGACGCCGGACTTTGCCGCGTCCTGCAGTATCGCGTAATCCGCGTCGCCGATCTCGTCGCACAGAATGATGTCGGGGCTCATGTTGCGCAGCGCCACCTCGAACCCCAGATCCCGCGGGTAACCGCTCAACACGTCGCAGCACAGCCCGACCGTGCGCGTCGGCGTCCCGTCACAGACACCGGCGAGCTCCGCGCGCTCGTCGATCATCACAACCTTGCGGCAGTAGGGCCGGTCCGACAGACTCCTGCCAAGATCTCGCAGCAGCGTCGTCTTGCCGCTCAGCGGCGGGCCCGCGATCAGCAGCGAGCGGAACCCGCCGTCCGCCGCAACCGTGTTCAGCAGCTGAAACGCGCTGCCGGGATGCTCCCGCGCGATGCGGATATTGATCGAGCTGATCGACTCAAGGTCGATGTGCCCCTCCGGAAGATAAGTGCCGCACACCCCGACGCGATGGCCGCTCTTGATCGTCAGATAACCCTTGTACAGGGTGTGTTCGTTCCGGTTCAGCGAGTACGCGCCGAGATGCGCCAGAATCTCGAGAATATCGTTCTGCCGCACGGTCCAGCCCGCGCCCGACTCCAATATCGGCATCGCGCTCTCGACGGTATGGATCGTCAGTTTTCGATCGGCGCGAAGCCGGAACTCCGCGACCAGCGGGCGAAGCGCTTTCGGCGTTATCTCAAAGTACCCGCGGTATTTTGCCGGCAACAGCGAGACGACTTCATCGTATGCTTCCATGGTTCTCCTTTCCGGTTTCGCAGCCCGTCCATGCTTTTATGAAAGTATATTTGGACGGACAGGCCGATAGAACAGACAAGCATCGATACAACAAAAAAAGGCGGGATCGCTCCCGCCCTCAGCTGTACAATTTTACTTTAGCATCTC
Organism: Oscillospiraceae bacterium; assembly: GCA_031554355.1. Classification (GTDB taxonomy): domain Bacteria; phylum Bacillota; class Clostridia; order Oscillospirales; family Ruminococcaceae; genus JAVBRN01. Next base: position 2,971 of record JAVBVJ010000150.1, on the reverse strand, counting down.
CAGAAATTCCGCTTCCGAGATCACTTTTACGCCGAGCGTGTTTGCCTTTGTCAGTTTGCTGCCGGCGTTCTCGCCCGCGACGACAAGGCTCGTTTTCTTGGAGACCGAACTGTTCGCGCGCCCGCCGTTCGCCTCAATCAGCTCGTTGATCTCGTCGCGCGACAACGTCTCCAATGTGCCGGTTACAACGATCAGCAGATCCTTCAACTTCTCGCTGGTTTTGTTGGAGTGATACGTCGTGTTGACGCCCGCTTGAACAAGTTCTTCCATCAATTCGCGGCCCTTTTCACTCTGAAAGAAGCTCGTGATGCTCCCGGCGATCACCGCGCCGATGCCGTAGATGCGCGCGACGTCCTCCTGTTCCGCACGCATCAGCGTGTCCAGATCGCCGTACCGGTCGCACAAAATCGTCGACGCCCGTTGCCCGACATTTCGGATTCCGAGGCCGAAAATCAGCCTGTCAAGGTTAGCGCTTTTACAGGCATTTATCGATGCAATCAGGTTCGTCGCAGACAGCTCCTGGAACCCTTCCAGCGCTAATAGTTGATCCTTTTGGATCGAGAACAGATCCGCGGCGTTTCGAATCATGCGCTGGTCGATCAGCTGGTCGATTGTTGCGGGGCCGAGACCGTCGATGTCCATCGCCCCTTTCGACGCGAAGTGAATAACGTTCCGGCGCAACTGTTCCGGGCATTCCGGGTTGATGCAGCGCAGCGCGGACTCGTCCAACAGACGGACGGTCGACTCCCCGCAGCAGGGGCAGGTTTCAGGTAACTGAAACGTCTCGCTGCCCGCGGCGTGATTATAGGCTTTCAGTATCTCGGGGATGATGTCCCCCGCCTTGTGCACGTGGATGGTGTCCCCGATGCGGATATCCAGCTCGTCGATGAAATCCTGATTGTGCAGCACCGCGCGGGAGACCGTCGTTCCGGCTAACTGAACCGGTTCGAAGACCGCGGTTGGGGTCAGAACCCCGGTCCGCCCGACGCCGACCTCGATATCCAGCAATTTGGTCGCTTTGACTTCGGGCGGGTATTTGTAGGCGATCGCCCAGCGCGGGTATTTACTTGTGGAGCCGTACTCCTCGCGCAGATTCAGCTGATTCAGCTTGATGACCGCGCCGTCGATGTCGTATTCCAACTTCCCGCGCTTCTGACCGATCTCCTCGATTCGCGCAAGGATCTCCTGCTCGGTCGCGCACGCAACATAATTCGGCGATACGGGAAAACCCGTTTCTTTCAGATAATCCAGCGTTTGTTTGTGGGTCTCAAACCGCTGTGTGCTCTGCTGAATGTTGAATATAAACAGATCCAGTCCGCGGGACGCCGTGACCGCGCTGTCCTTCTGGCGCAGCGACCCGGCGGCGGCGTTTCTCGGGTTTTTGAACGGAATCTCCCCGTTCTCCTCCTGCTCCGAGACGATGCGAAAGAACTCCTTTTTCGGCACATAAACCTCGCCGCGCACCTCCAGAAAAGCAGGCGCGTCCTCGATGCTTTCCGGAAGGCTTCCGATCGTCCGAAGATTCACCGTGATGTCCTCGCCCGTAACGCCGTCGCCGCGTGTCGATGCGCGCGTCAGGATGCCGTCGGTGTATTCAACCGAAACGGAGAGCCCGTCGATCTTCGATTCGACGACAAAAGTCGCGTCGGGGTTGTCCTGCTGAATCTTGCGCACGAACGCCGCGACATCCTCCTGCGAAAACGCGTTCTGAAGGCTCTCCATCTTGACGGTGTGCACGACTTTCTCGAATTTCCCCGACGCCTTTCCGCCGACCTTTTGGGTCAGCGACTCTTTCGAAGCATATTCCGGATACTGTTCCTCCAGCTGCGCCAACTCCACCACCAGCGCGTCGTAGACCTGATCCGGGATCTCGGGGTTATCCTCGTCGTAGTACAGCTTCGCGTAGCGGTCAATCCTGCTGCGCAGCGCATCGATTTGGGTTTTTACGGCTATGTCGCTCATGCGTTTTCTCCCGTTTGTGATAGTCTTATTTTACCACAAACAGCGTTCGATTCCCATAGATTCAGAAATTTGCATAGGTGTCGGGGACACCGCCGACAATGATTGTTTCGGCGATCACTATGGAGGATCGCACCTCGACATGCGTTGTAAACGGCGCCAGTATCGCGAACATAGACACCTTGAAATCGATGACGATCTGATGCCGCGTCTGATTGATGCCCGCCGAATCGAACCGGTTGACCAGCTCGCTCTCAACATACGAGGACGGCGTGACGATCATGTTGATTTTCGGCCCGCGCCCGGACAGCAGCTCAATCCCTGACAGGGTTCCAATCGAGATGCCGATCTTTTGATCCGGAATCTTTTTCAGCGCATCGTTCACGGCGTCGGTCAGCTGCGTCTTGATGCGGTTTACCTCTATCGTATTCGACTCGATCGCAACGATCATGCCGTTATCATCATTAATGATATGCACCAGCTTATCATAATCTGTGCCGATAATTTCGAGTTGTTCGACAATGGTTTTGTTGATCGTAGAAGTGCACAGCAGCCGCGCCTGATTCGCGGAGATTGTTTGGATCAACGGTTTCATATTGGACAACAGAAAGTAGCACATCGCGATAATTAACGCACACATAATTATCACGGTGGCTCTGAATTTCAGCTTTCGGATCTTTGCAATTTTAGCATTACCGATAGATCGCCGGTTCCCCCGCACCCGTGCCCGCACATCATCACCGCCCACTTACACTATATTCGCCGCGCGGTGATATTGTGTTAGATCTGTATTATAAAGATCGATATAGAAGGTCTTATAATAGAAAACGTGTAGCGGCCGGTGCGTCTCTTAAAGCAGGGTCGGCGTTTCGGATCAATGGCGGAGATTCCACTAATACTGTGCCCAACGACCCTCTCGACACGCGACAGGGGTCGCAGAAGCACGCTGTTCGCGCGCGTCTGCTCCCGTTCGTCGTCGCAAACTCCGCTATGCTCCATCTTGCTAGCGCAA
>JAVBVJ010000042.1:0-11270 GCA_031554355.1 Oscillospiraceae bacterium | reverse complement strand
GCAGATATTGAAGACGTTGTCGGAACACCGGTCACCATCGAAGCGAAAGAGAACGGCGCTTCCGGGAACACGACGATCACGATCAATGTCATTCCGGCGGCCGACATCGACGAACAGGCCGTTGTCGATATGCTGGGCGAGAAGTATCCCGATTTCGGTGTCGAATCGCTGACCCACAGCTACTACAACGGGATGATTCAGACGCTGCCGCTCGGCTCCTACTTCCTGATCTTCCTGCTGATTCTAATTGTTGTCGGCGTCATCTCGGTCTTTATACTGGAACTGAAAGACGGCCTGTTCGCGCTGGTTCTGGTGCTGTTCGACTGTCTCGCCGTCTTCTCGCTGTATGTGCTGTGCCGCATTCCGAACATTCGCTTCCTAATTGCAGGAATACTGGTGGTGCTGACAGTGTCCGCCGTGGTGCACATCAACCGCATCAAGGGCTACCGCGACGCCATGCTGGTCAGTAAAAAGAGAAACAGCGAAGCCGTTGTTCTGGAAGCCGGTAAGATGAACCGCGCGGTCGGGTTTGATTTCCTGGTCGTCTCCGCGCTGATACTGCTCGGTCTCTGTGTCGTCGGTTTTGCGGTTAAGACCTATAGTTTAGCTTATTTCTCCGTCGTGATATTCTCATCTGTCGCCGTCGCGATCTACTCCTCGACATTCATTACACCCGCTTTGTGGAGTTCGATGAATAAAAAATAAGGTGATACTATGAAGTGCCCCTACTGTAACCATTACGATACCAAGGTCAACGACTCGCGCCCGACGGACGATTACAGCAAGATTCGCCGCCGCAGGGAGTGCCTGAAATGCGAAAAGCGGTTTACCACCTACGAGATCGTGGAAACCGCGCCGATTATCGTTATCAAGAAAGATGGTTCCAGAGAACTGTTCAACCGCCAGAAACTGACCAACAGCCTGATGCGGGCGTTTGAGAAGCGGTCGATGCCGATCGAGGAGATCGACAAGGCGGTGGACAATATCGAGCAGAGCATCCTGAACTCGATGGACCGGGAAGTGACCTCCGTCGATCTGGGGGATATGGTGCTCGCGGAACTGCGCGGCATCGACGAGGTGGCGTACGTCCGTTTCGCGTCGATCTACCACTCCTTCAAGAACATCGACTCCTTTATGGAGGAGCTGCGCAATCTCCACAACAGCGGCGACTAGGCGGGTTTCAGCATCATTTTCCGATAGAGCTCGATCTGCTGCTGGGAAAACGCTGCCTGCGCGTCAAAGTCGTAGCGGTGGTCCTCCGTCGCCAGTGCATCCAGTTGGCTCGGGTACAGCACGATGTTGTTGTACAGATCCCTGCGCATAAAAAACCGATAAAACAACTCATCCCGCTCAAGGACTTGAAAATAGTCTTTGAGCGTTTGTTTTGCGTCGTCGTAGAGACCGGCCTGTACCTGCACCCGCGATCGGCCGAGCAGCGCCGTCAGCTCTCCGGCGGAGCGGTCGATTTTGATACTGCTGTACACGGTCATAAACACGATCAGCGCCAGAATTATGGCGACCGGTATCAATCGTTTCATGCGCGGCTCCGGATCTCGCAGTGCACCTCGTCGGTCTGGTCGCACTGCAGCAGCAGAACCTCCCGCTGCTCGAGGTGCAGTTCCCGCAGCTTGGCCTGCAGCCAGCGCTCATCCTTGTTACAAAAAGACAGCGATCCCTGCTGCAGCTCGCCGTCGATGATCACGGGAACGGGCGGGCGCAGCTGCCTATCCTCTTGTATATTCATATCCTCTTTCGTTACCTCCTGAAAGGGGTATTTTTTGTAGATATTGAGCTTACCGTTCGTCTCGATGATGCCGTAATCGACCTCGCGAATGTCGAAGACGTCCTTGTTGCGCAGCGCCTCGAGCAGGTCGTTGATGCTGAACCGCAGCTCTTTCAGCACCGACTCGACGATTTGCCCATCTTTGATGATGATCTTGTGGCTGCCTGAGATAACGCGCGACAACTTGCTGTTTTTAATCTCGACGATCGACAAAATGATCTCGAAACAGACGATGAGCAGGATCGGCGTAATCGCCGCGACGATCGGGAGGTCGGTCTCCTCGATCGGCAGCGAGGCGATGTTGGAGATCAAAATCGTGGTGACGAGCTCGCTCGGTTGCAGCTCGCCGATCTGCCGTTTTCCCATCAGCCGGATCGACGCGATCAGCAGGACATAGACGACAAAAGTCCGAAAAACAACGATAATCATGGCGCACCACCCGTAGTGTAGTGCTTTTATTATGATCCGCGCTTATAATTCTATGCCTTTTTGCAACAATAACAGCGGGTGATAATAATGGTAGAAAGAAAACTGACCGACAAATTGTCCGAGTCCCTCGAAATCAACAAAAGCGCGATCAAGACGCTGTGTGCCGACTCGATCGACATCGTCTTCTCACCGGTGGACATCGGAGGGAACCGCAGCTATCTGCTGTGGTGCGACGGCATGATCGACAAACAGAAGAACTGGGAGCAGATCTTTCGACAGCTTCGGGACATCGGGAAGTGGCGGTACCGCGGCAGACCGCGGCAGCTAAAAGCGCACCTCTGCGAACGCGACGCGCTGCTGATCGATCATTCCGTCTGCGATACCTACGAGTTGCTGCTGGAACGCATCATGTCCGGCTTCACGGCGATTTTGATCGAGGGGCTGTCCGAAGCGGTCGTCGTCGGATTGCAGGGATTTAACTTCCGCTCGGTCTCCGAGAGTTACACCGAGGAGAATGTGCGTGCCTCGCGCGAGGGATTTGTCGAGCCGCTGCACATCAACATGACGCTGATCCGCCGCCGGCTGAAAAGCAATCTGCTGGTCTTTGAAACGACAACGGTTGGCAGTGTCAGCAAGACCGAGGTTGCGGTCGCGTATCTGAAAGACCGCGTGACGCCCGAATTCGTGCAGTCGGTGATGCGGCGGCTGGAGCAGATCGATCTCGAGGTCGTGCTGGAGAGCGGTTTCGTCGAGCCGTTTTTCGAGAGCAGCCGTTACTCGCTGTTCTCGGGAACGGGGCACACCGAGCGGCCCGACGCGTTCTGCGCAAAACTGGTCGACGGCAGAATCGGGATTCTCGTCGACGGCACACCGTTCGCGATATTGCTGCCGTACCTGTTTACGGAAAACTTCCAGACCTTCGACGACTACACCAACAAACCCTATTACGCGATCTTTGTGCGTCTGGTGAAATACGTCGCGTTTTTTGTCTCGATATTCTTTCCCGGTATCTACGTCGGGCTGACGAACTACAACCCGGAAATCATCCCCGCAGGGTTGCTCTACAACATCGCGACCGCGCAGCAGAGCACGCCGTTTCCGCTGATGTTCGAAGCGCTGTTCGTGCACATCATGTACGAGATCGTGCGGGAGGCAGGCTTGCGGTTGCCGCGTCCGGTCGGTCACGCTGTGGGGTTGATCGGCGCGCTGGTCATCGGCGACGCTGCGGTGAAAGCGGGGATCATCGGCACCCCGATGATCATGACGATCGCGTTTACCGCGATCAGCTCCTTTCTGATCCCGCAGCTTTACGAGCCGATCACGATCCTGCGCTTTCTCTGTATCTTGATCGGCGGCATCTTCGGGCCGTTCGGCCTTGTGCTGGCGTTCTGCATCATTCTGTTCAGCATCTGTTCGTTGAACACCTACGGTGTACCGTACATGGCGCCGATCTCGCCGTATTCCAAGTTGTTGTTTCAGGACGGATTCACATTGCTGGGCTGGAAGCGGCGGGCGGGATCAAAATCCCGGCTGCGGGATCTGCCGGGCTCCAGAATCGGAGGAGGGAGACAGGATGGGGCGTGATACCTCAAAGATCAGCGCCCGGCAACTGCTGTGGATGCTGCTCGTGAGCCGCGCGGTCTCGCTGCTCTCGCGTCCGACACTGTTCGGCGACGACAACAACGCGCGCCTGACACTGATCGGCACATTGATCTCGGTAGCCGTGGTCTATCTGCTCGTAAAAGCGCCGTCGCTACGACGTTTGTCGAACGTCAAGCCAAACACCTTTACAAGATTAATGTTGATCGCACACTTCCTCTTAACCGCCATCTTGTCAATCGTCCACTTCACCGTATTCTTCCAGATCGAGAACGAGGTGGTCTACCCGACGATCCCGACAATACTGCTGCTCGCGGCGACGGCGCTGTTCGCGCTCAGCAGCGGATTGGAGAGCGCGGCGCGGGTATCGGCGATCCTCGCGGCGATCTTCGGCGCGATCATGGGGCTGACGATGGTCACGAACATCGGGCGCATGGCGATGACGAACCTGATGCTGTGGACGCCGCGGGCGGAATCTACCGCGATCTGGAACACGGTGCTCGGCAGCACGCTGCTCTGCCCGGAGATCCCGCTGTTCTGTATTCTGAAACCGTATCTGCGGGCCGAGGACAGTAAAAAGCCGGTGTTCCTGCAATTCTACACCGTTCAGGCAGTGTTAATCGTCCTGTTCACGATCTCACAGGAGCTGGTGTTCGGGTCGTTTATCGGCACGATCTCCTATCCGGTCTACTCGCTCGTTGTCGTCGGGGAGTTCTCGATCTTCCAGCGGCTGGACATTCTGCACGTCGGCCTGTGGACGCTGCTTACGCTGATCAAGGTGACGGTGCTGTGTATCGGCGTCACCAGTCTGCTCACCGCGATGAAGCCGTCGTGGAGCCACAAGAAGCTGAACGTCGCGGTTGTCGCGGTGCTCGGCGCAGGGGTCATTCTGCTGATGTCGGTTCTGACGGTGCCCGCCGAGGTCGCGGAATGGATTCTGATGGCGCTGCTAACCACCGCCGGGCTGTCCGTCGTTCCGCAGTTGTTCCGAAAGAAAGAAGAAGCGGAGGACAACGCATGAAACGGGTGTGTGCAGTTCTTTTAATGATCGCGGTTGTTCTGTCGTGCAGCGGTTGCTTGTCGCTGTCGAAGGAGCTGTCCCAGCGCGGCATCGTCGCGGCGATCGGGATCGACTTTTCGGCGGGGAAGTACAAGATCACGCTGCTAATTCTGAACGCCGATCAGGCCTCGAGCGAGCAGAACTCCTACGACGTAGACTATATCCGCGCCGAGAACGAGGATCTGCATCAGGCTTTCGTCGCAGCGAACCGCTCGACGGCGAAAGATCTCTTTTACGGGCACAACAGCATCTTGATATTTGGCCGGGATCTGATGGAACAGCGGCTGAAAGAGACGATGCTCTATCTTGCACAGAGCAAGGAGACGCGCCTGAACGTCAACGTGTTCATGGTCGAGGAAAAAGCCGAGGATTTCATCACGACGAAGACCAGCAATAAAGCGCATCTGTCGGGCACTTTGGACAAGATGCTGACGATCAACTACAACGGCATCGATATCGGGGTTCAGTTGTTTGAATTGCTCTGTCATTTTGAGGAGTCGGGCGTCTCCGGCGTTCTTCCGGTTCTCGGGAAAGAGGAGATCGAATCGAGTTTGAGCGCGGGGGAGGACGCGGAGAAGATCTACGACATCCGGGTCCAGAAGTTTATGCTGCTCGATCAAAACCGTCTCGCGGGCATGGTGGAGGGCGAGCTGCTGCAGGGGATTTTGCTGCTGCTCAACCGCGTCGACGCACTGGATCTGATGATCGCGGATAGAAACGGGGACCGGTACTACGCGCAGGCCCTGCAGCCCGGCGCCAAAATCAGCTACGACGCGAAGAACCGGACGGTCACCGTCCGTGCCCGCGCTGCGATCAGCATCACCGGGAAGAGCGGAGACGGCGCGGAGATGGAGATCGGCGCGCTGAAAGAGAAGTTTGAGCAGGAAATCCGCAATCGACTGGAGGGAGCGATGGTCTACTGCGAACAGATCCTGGACATCGATCTGTTCGGGTTGTCGTGGTATGTCCGCCAGAACAGCACGTTCAGCGAAGCGGAGCGACTTTTGGGGAACCCCGGGGAGCTGCCGGTGATGACCGTCTGCGAGGTCACAATATCGGGATAGTGGAATGAGACATTGAACCGCCGTATATTATATTGTATAATGAGAAAAACGAAAAAGGCGGTTCGCTATGCAGGTCTACACCATAGCCCTCGATCGCGTGATCGAGGAATTGAATCTGGAGAGCATCTACAGGCCGGAGGACAGCGCCGAACGCCTTGTCATGGTCGCCGACATCAACCGGCCCGCACTGCTGCTGGCGGGGTTTACCGACTATTTCGACAACCGGCGTCTGCAGGTGATCGGCAGGGTGGAGCACGCCTATTTGGAGCAGCTCGAGCCGGAAAAAGTAGCCGCTGCGTTTAATTTATTATTCTCCTTTAAGCCGCCCGCGGTCATTTTTTCGCGCGGGCTACAGGTGTTTGCGCAGGCGGTCGAGAGCGCGAAACAGTACGGCGTGCCGATTTTGCGGTCGGGCGACTCGACCTCGCTGTTCATGTCGACGACGATCGCGTTCCTGAATGTGGAACTGGCGCCCCGAATCACGCGACACGGCGTTCTGGTAGAGGTCTACGGCGAGGGCGTCCTGATTTTGGGCGAGAGCGGTGTCGGCAAGAGCGAGACAGCGGTGGAACTGCTGAAACGCGGCCACCGGCTGATCGCGGACGACGCCGTCGTGCTGCGCCGCGTCTCCAACAAGACGATCGTGGGATCCTCACCCGACAATATCCGCCACTTTATGGAGATCCGCGGTGTCGGCGTCATCAACGTCCGCCGAATCTTCGGCCTCGGTGCGGTCAAGATGACGGAGAAGATCAATCTGATCGTTGTGCTGGAGCCGTGGGATCCGGAGAAGTTCTACAGCACCTTTGAGACCGATACCAAGACGATGGATATTCTGGACGTCGAGATCCCGGTCATGACCGTTCCGGTGAAACCCGGACGAAATCTCGCGGTCATCATCGAGGTGGCGGCCATGAACAACCGCCAGATCAATATGGGCTTCAACGCCGCAGCCGAACTGATGTCGCAGCTCGGCATGACCGAAGAGGAACCGAAATAATCCGTTACGGGGATCCCGCGATGAACATAGACCAACGATTTTCCGGCCGCAGCGATATCATTCTTCTGAAAAACGAGCCGATGGGGAACCACACCGGCTTTGAAGCGGGCGGCAGTGCCGATTTTGTGGCGATTCCGAAAACTACCGACGCGCTGCTCGAGATGGTGCAGGCACTCCAAGCAGCCGATACGCCGTTCTGCTTTTTGGGGAACGGCAGCAATATTTTGGTGCGCGATTCAGGCTATCCCGGCTGGATTCTCAAAACCGGGGAAGCGCTGCGCGAAATTCGCGTAGCGGACGACGGGAAGATCCTCTGCGGCGCCGGTGTGTCGCTTACGTCGCTGTGCGAGGCGGCGGCGGTGGCCGGCCTGACGGGGCTCGAGTTTGCCTACGGCATTCCGGGAACACTCGGCGGCGCGGTCTTCATGAATGCCGGCGCCTACGACGGCGAGATGCGGGATGTGGTCGCGCAGGTCGAGGTGTATGACAACGACGAAAGAACGACGCTCTCAAACGAAGAGATGGGCTTCGGGTACCGCACCAGCGTCGTACAGCAGAGCCGTGCGCTGATTCTGGGCGCGACGCTGCAGCTGCAGACCGGCGACCGCGCGCAGATACAGACGCGCATGGCGGAGCTACTGCAGCGGCGCAAGGACAAACAACCGCTCGAGTATCCGAGCTGCGGCAGCACGTTTAAGCGTCCGGAGGGGAACTACGCCTCGAAACTGATCGATGAGTGCGGGCTGCGCGGAACCGCGGTCGGCGGCGCGCAGGTCAGCGAGAAGCACTGCGGTTTTATCGTCAACCGCGGCGGCGCGACCGCGACAGAAATTCTAACCTTGGTCGAAGAGGTTCAAAAAACAGTTCAAGAACAAACAGGGGTTCTGTTAGCGTGCGAGATACAGATTCTTCCTTGAGGAGATTTCTATGGATTTAATCATCGTCACAGGGCTGTCCGGCGCCGGGAAATCGCAGGTCATGAACGCGTTGGAGGATATCGGCTATTTCTGTATCGATAATCTTCCGCCGTCGCTGATTCCGCGATTCGCCGAGATGTCGATGCAGTTGAACAGCAACGGGGATATCGCCATCGTCACCGATGTGCGCACCGGGGATATGTTCAACGGCTTTTTAGGCGCGCTGAACGATCTGCAGGCGATGGAAATCAGCTATAAAATCCTGTTTTTGGATTGCAGCGACGAGGTATTGATCAACCGCTACCGGGAGTCGCGCCGCAAACACCCGCTCGCCAACAACGAGAACTCGCTGATCGACGCGGTGCGCGACGAGCGCGCCATGCTGAAAGCGGTGCTGGAGGTCTCGGATTACCGCGTCGACACCACCTACTTAAGTATTCAACAGCTGAAAGACACGGTGCTGTCGATTTTTATGACCGACAGCAAGACGTCAATGCGCGTCCGCTGCCTGTCGTTCGGATTTAAACACGGCATCCCGCAGGAAGCGGATCTGGTACTCGATGTGCGTTTCCTGCCCAACCCGTTTTATATCGAGAGCATGAAAAATAAGACCGGACTGGACAGCGAGGTCTCCGAGTACGTTTTGGGGAGCCCCGAAACCAAGGAGTTGCTTGCGCGGTTTATCCACCTGATCGAGTTTCTGGTGCCGCGCTACAAGACCGAGGGCAAGAGCCAGCTTGTGATCGCGATCGGCTGTACCGGCGGGAAACACCGGTCGGTGACGCTGGCGGAGTATCTTTCCAACATCATCAGTGAGATGGGGTATCGCTGCAAGGCGATTCACAGGGACATCAATAAAACCGTATAGGTTGGGTTATGACATTCAGTTCTCAGGTCAAAAACGAGATCATTCACAACCAAAACCGTTTGGGTTGCTGCTCGGCAGCGCACCTTTACGGTATTTTGCTATTCGCGAAAGTCTTTTCAATTTCGCGGATTCTGGTGACGACCGAGAACTACGATATCATCGACCATGTGCAGCAGGCGCTGCTGGACAACGGCATCAAACAGGAACTGATACAGATGCGGCACACCGCCCGCAGCAACGCCATCGAGATCACCGACGCCCGCGCGCTGGAACAGATCGTCACAGATTTCGGTTATCTCGGCAACGAGCCGAATATCCGCGTCCTGCGCCAGAATCTGCTGTGCGATCAGTGTTTCGGCGCCTTTTTAAGCGGCTGTTTTCTGACCGGCGGGAACATCACGGATCCCGAAAAAGGGTACCACATGGAGTTTCAGACCCACCGCAAGCTATTGTTCGACGACATGATCGGTCTGCTGACAGACTGCGAGATGCCGCCGCTGACCGCGAACCGCAACTACACGAAACTGCTCTATTACAAGAACAGCGGGCAGATCGAGGACATGCTGACGCTGATGGGCGCCGCAAACAGCTCGCTGCAGCTGATGAACACGAAAATATACAGAGAGATCATCAACGACGTCAACCGCCGGACGAACTGCGAGAGCGCCAACATCGACAAGATGGTGCAGTCCGCGCGCCGGGACAGGCAGCTGATTCAACAGATTGAAAGCAAAATGGGGAAGAATTACCTGCACGACGACCTGAACCGGGTCGCGCAGCTGCGGGTTCGCTACCCGGAGCTGCCGATCGAGGATCTCGGCGCCATGCTCGATCCGCCGCTCTCGAAATCCGGCATCAGCCACCGGCTACGCAAGATCCGCGCGATCGCCGCCGACCTGGAGGTGCAGCATGAGCATTGAGCGCCGGGATTTCGTGCATCTCCACCTCCACACCGAGTACAGCCTGCTCGACGGCGCCTGCCGGATCGACGCGCTGATGAAGCGGGTCAAAGAGCTCGGGCAGACCGCCGTCGCGATCACCGATCACGGCGTCATGTTCGGCTGCGTCGATTTCTACAAAGCGGCAAAAAAGCACGGAATCAAACCGATCATGGGCTGCGAGATGTACGTTGCGTCGCGCGGGCGCAAGGACAAGGTGCACGGGCTGGACACCTCGTACCACCTGATCCTGCTGTGCAAAAACGAGACCGGATACCAGAACCTGATCAAACTGGTCAGCGCGGGGCACATCGAGGGCTTTTACAACAAGCCCAGAGTCGACCACGCACTGCTCGAGCAATACCACGAGGGGCTGGTGTGCCTGTCGGCGTGCCTCGCCGGCGAGGTGCCGCAGGCGCTGCTGTCCGACGAGTACGAGCGCGCCCGAGAGATCGCGCTGTATTACAAGGGCATCTTCGGCGAGGATTATTATATCGAGATTCAGAACCACGGCATCGACGAGCAGGTTCAGATCCTGCCCGATCTGATCCGGCTGGGGCGGGAACTGGACATTCCGCTCGCCGCAACCAACGACTGCCATTACATCGAGAAAACGGACAGCGAGATGCAGCACGCGCTGATCTGCGTGCAGACGAAACATACCTTTGACGATGACGACGGGTTGGAGTTCAAGACCAACCAGTTTTATGTGCGCACCACCGAGGAGATGGCGGAGCTGTTCGCCGTCGTGCCCGACGCTGTGACGAACACGGCGAAGATTGCCGAGAAATGCAACTACGACTTCGAGTTCGGGGTTGTAAAACTGCCGCTCTATGTGACGCCGGACGGCGTCGAGAACCGTGCGTTCTTCCGCAAGCGCTGTTTGGAGGGGTTGGAACGCCGGTACGGCATCCGAATGGAAGACCTCGACGAGCCCGTGATCGACCCCGAGCAACTGGTGGCGGTCGAGCGGCTGCGGTACGAGATCTCGGTTATCGAATCGATGGGGTATGTCGATTATTTCCTGATTGTCTGGGATTTTATCCGTTTCGCGCGCAGCAAGGATATTCCGGTCGGCCCCGGACGCGGATCCGGCGCGGGCAGCCTGTGCGCCTACTGTCTCGGCATCACCGGCATCGACCCGATCGCGCATCAGCTGTTCTTTGAGCGGTTTCTGAACCCGGAGCGCGTAACAATGCCGGACTTCGATATCGATTTCTGCTACGAGCGGCGCGGCGAGGTGTTGGAGTACGTCACGGGGAAGTACGGCGCGAGCCACGTCGCCCAAATCGTGACGTTCGGCACCATGATGGCGCGCGCGGCGGTGCGCGACATCGGCCGGGTGCTCGGCATGCCGTACGCACAGGTGGACACCGTCGCCAAACTGATCCCGCAGGAGATCGGCATCACGATCGACCGTGCGCTGAGCCGCTCGAAAGAGCTGCGCGAGTTGTACGACAGCGACACGGGCGTTCAGCGGCTGCTGGAGCTCTCGCAAAAAATAGAAGGCATGCCGCGCCACGCCTCGACCCACGCGGCGGGCGTGGTCATCACGCAGCAGGCGGTGGACAGCTACGTCCCGCTGCAGCTCAACGACGAACAGATTGTCACC
>JAVBVJ010000016.1:0-4432 GCA_031554355.1 Oscillospiraceae bacterium | reverse complement strand
CGCGCGGCGACGGGTTCTCGATGCACTCGTCGAGCGCCATCGCGATCGTGCTGCCGAGATTCGACTGAATGCGAATGCTGTCCTCCGGGCGCATTGTTACGCGCCGCCCGTCGATGTGGGACGCGAACGTCGCGCACTCCTCGGTGATCTTCCGAAGCTGCGCCAGCGAAAAGATCTGGAATCCCCCGCTATCGGTCAGAATCGGGCCACTCCACTTCGAGAACACGTGCAGACCGCCCTGATCTCGGATCAGCCCGTCGCCCGGCCGCAGATGTAGATGATAGGTGTTGGACAGCATGACCTGACACCCGACGGTTGTCAAATCCGCCGCGCTCAGGCCCCCTTTGATCGCCGCCGCCGTCGCCACATTCATAAACGCGGGCGATTGAAAAGATCCGTGAACAGACTTGAAAACGCCCAGCCGCGCGCCGTCTTCCCGCTTGATTAGTTGATACATATTGCTCCTGTTTTGCCGTGTAAAGCCGTATAGCTTTACATCTAATAAATATACATCGCGTCCCCGAAACTGAAGAACCGGTAGCGGTCTTCCACCGCGTGCCGGTACGCGTTCAACGTGTTGTCGTACCCCGCAAAGGCGGACACCAGCATGATCAGCGTGCTCTCGGGCAGATGGAAGTTCGTGATCAGCGCGTCGATGACGCGGAAATCATATTCGGGATAGATGAAGATGTCGGTGGAGTCCGAGCCCGCGGTGACCGCACCGTTTTTCTGCGCGCTGGCCTCGAGCGTGCGGCACGACGTCGTGCCGACCGCGATCACCCTTCCCCCGCTTTTCTTTGTCCGCTGAAGCCGCGCCGCCGTCTCCGGCGGAATCGTGTAATACTCGCGGTGCATGTGGTGCTTCGTGATGTCGTCCTCTTTTACTGGCCGAAACGTTCCGAGCCCGACGTGCAATGTGATCTCGGCGCGCTGTACGCCCTTCTCCGCGATTTTTGCCAACAGTGCATCCGTAAAGTGGAACCCGGCGGTCGGCGCCGCGGCGGAGCCCTCGACGGCGGCGTACACGGTCTGGTACTGCTGCTTGTCCTGTAACGGCGCTTTAATATAACGCGGCAGCGGCATCTGCCCGACCTTATCCAACACCGCAAAAAAAGCGTTGGCGTGGTCGTAGTCGAAGGAGATAATCCGAACGCCGCCGTCCTGTTCCTCGAGAATGGTGCAGCTCAAGTCGCCGCTGAAATCGACAGCGGCGCCGGCGCGCAGTTTGTTGCCCGGTTTGACGATACACTCCCAGCGGTCGCCGTCCAGCTGCCGCAGCAGCAGCACCTCCGCTTTCGCGCCTGTGACGCGCTTGGTGCCGAGCAGCCGCGCCGGAATCACCTTGCTGTTGTTGAGCACCAGCAGGTCGCCGGGGTCCAGCGCGTCGACGATATCGCCGAACGCGCCGTCGCGCAGGCTGCCGTCCCGCCGGTTCAGGGTCAATAGACGGGACGAATCCCGCGGCTCCGCCGGATGCTGCGCGATCAGCGCCTCCGGCAGATCATAAAAAAAGTCCGTGCGCGAAACCATTGATTTCTCCTTGAGCGGTGACGTTTTTCCCAAAATGCCATATAATAAAAAAAGTTAAGATTGAAAAATTCGCAAAAATCCGTTAAAATCAATCTCAATTATATTCAATTGCAGAGATAATAGCAAGAAACCCGAAAATCATGGAGGCAGTTATGGGAATCAAAAAGATCGCGATCGTCGGCGCAACGGGCATGGTCGGCCGGACATTCATTCAGGTACTGGAGGAGATCGGTCTTCCGGACACCGAGTACACGCTGTTTGCGTCCGAGAAGAGCGCCGGAAATACGGTCCCGTTTTTCGGCAAAGACTACACCGTCCGCGCGCTGACCGAAACCAGTTTCGACGAGGGTTTCGATATCGCGCTGTTCTCCGCGGGGGCGTCTATCAGCAAGGCGTTTGCGCCGATCGCGGCGTCCAAGGGCTGTGTCGTCGTCGACAACAGCTCGTGCTGGCGCATGGATCCCGATGTTCCGTTGGTGGTTCCCGAGGTTAATCCCGAGGATATCTTCAAGAACAAAGGCATCATCGCCAACCCGAACTGCTCCACCATTCAGGCCGTCGTCGCGCTCAAACCGCTGCAACTGAAGTACGGCATCAAGCGCATTGTCTACTCGACGTATCAGGCGGTCTCCGGCTCCGGCGTCAAGGGTTGGAACGATCTTGAAAACGGCATACAGGGCTACGTCGAAAACACCGACTACGCGCTGGAGAAATACCCGCACCCGATTTTCGCGAACTGCCTGCCGCACATCGATTCCTTCCTCGAGAACGGCTATACCAAGGAAGAGCAGAAGATGGTCGACGAGACCCGAAAGATTCTGCACGACCCCGACATCGCGATAACCGCTACAACGGTGCGTGTGCCTGTTTTTAACGGACACAGTGAATCTATTAATGTGGAGCTGAAAGCCCCCTACGAGCTCACGGAGCTGGTCGAGGCGCTGCGGTGCTTCCCGGGCATCGTTTTGCAGAACAATTTCGCCGAAAACGAGTACCCGATGCCCGCCGCCGCGACCGGAACGGACGCCGTCTATGTCGGGCGCATCCGCCGCGATTTCAGTATCGAAAACGGCGTCAACCTCTGGGTCGTCGCCGACAATATCCGAAAAGGAGCCGCAAGCAACGCCGTTCAAATTGCTCAAAAAATTATGGAAACCATGGATTAGCGATGAAAGCTCCCCTGTTTAACGGAGGTGCAACCGCGCTGATTACGCCCTTTAAAGAGGATTACAGCGTCAACTACAACGCGTTGACCGAAATACTGGAATATCAAATCAAAAACAGGATCGACGCGGTGGTCGTCTGCGGGACGACCGGCGAGGCGTCGACGTTAAGCGACGCGGAACATCTCCACGTCATCGCGCATACCGTACAGACCGTCTCCGGGCGGGTTCCGGTCATCGCCGGAACGGGCAGCAACGACACCGCGCACGCCGTCATGATGTCGCGCGAGGCGCAGGCTATCGGCGCGGACGGCGTTCTGCTCGTGACCCCCTACTACAACAAGACGTCGCAGGCGGGCCTAATCCGCCACTACACAGCGATCGCGGACAGCATTGAGATCCCGGTCATCCTCTACAATGTGCCGTCCAGAACCGGCATGACGATCGAACCCGCGACCTACCAAAAGCTCTCGGAGCACCCCAACATCGCGGCGGCGAAGGAAGCGAGCGGCAATTTTACGGCGATCGCGTCCGCGATGGCGCTGTGCGGAGATCAGCTGGTCTTTTACTCCGGCAACGACGACCAGATCGTCCCGCTGATCGCGCTCGGCGCCAAAGGGGTGATCTCGGTGCTCTCGAACGTGCTCCCCGCGGAGACGAGTGAACTTTGTGCCGATGCCTTGAGCGGCGATTTCGACCGCGCCGCCCGGAAGCAGCTGATGCTCCTGCCGCTCATCAACGCGTTGTTCAGCGACGTCAACCCCGTTCCGGTCAAGGAGGCGATGAACCTGATCGGGTTTCAGGCCGGTCCCTGCCGCCTGCCGCTGACCGCATTGGACGACGCCAGGAAAAGGACGCTGAAAGAGTTCTTCAATTGCTGAAACAGGTGTGATCCGGTTGATTCGAATCATCATCAGCGGCATTCTCGGGCGCATGGGCGGCCGGTTGCTGGAGGTCTGCTTCGAGGAGAAAAACCTGCTGGTCGTGGCGGGCATCGATAAAAGCAGCGGCACGTTGGCCGGGATTCCGATCTACAGCGCCTTCTCCGACTGCGCCGAGAAAGCCGATGTCCTCGTCGATTTCTCGCACCCGGACCTTACCGACCCGCTGACGGCCTACTGCCAGAAGACCAACACTGCGCTCGTTTTGTGCACCACCGGCCACACAAAAAAGCAGCTGACGCAGATCCGGAAGCTCAGCGCCGAGGTGCCGGTGTTCCAGAGCGCGAACATGTCGCTCGGCGTCGCGCTGCTCAACGATCTGGTGCGGCGGGCCGCCGTCGTCCTGCAGAACGATTTCGACATCGAGATCATCGAGCGCCACCACAGCGGCAAGATCGACAGCCCGAGCGGCACTGCATTGATGCTCGCGAACGCCATAAACGAGGTCGCCGCCGGTAAATACACGCCGGTCTACAACCGCCACGAGCGGGCGCAGCGGCGGGATCCAGCGGAGATCGGCATCCACTCGATCCGCGGCGGTTCCATCGTCGGGCAGCACGAGGTGCTGTTCGCCGGCAACGACGAGATCCTAACATTGACGCACAGCGCGACAAGCCGCAACATCTTCGCAGTCGGCGCGGTCGCGGCGGTACGCTTCCTATCCCACCAGCCGCCGGGCTTATACAACATGGAGTCGATGCTGAAACCGCTATAAAAACGGTATGTCTTTGCAGACATACCGTTTTGTTGTTTTATACTCATTGAACTTCAAAACAGTTCATTTCCTGTTTTGAAGCT
>JAVBVJ010000114.1:0-7328 GCA_031554355.1 Oscillospiraceae bacterium | reverse complement strand
CCGACCTCGTCCATGTGCGCGGCCAGCAGAATCGGTTGTTTCGGCGTTTTCGCGCCTTTTTTTCGCACCAGAACATTGCCCAGCGCATCGACGGTGATGTCGTCGGTGTACGGCTTCGCTTCGTCGATAATCGCCTGCGCGACCGCCTGCTCGCGCCCCGAGACGCCGGGGATCTCGCACAGCTTCTTCAACAAATCAAACAACTTAGAGCCCTCCAATCAGCGCCGACAGCAGGCGGACGGTCGTGTCTGCATCCGCCAAATCGACGGTCTCGACGGGATGATGCATGTAGCGGATCGGAATCGACAGCAGCGCGGTGCGGAAGCCCGCCGCCGCTGTCGTGACCGAGTCGGCGTCGGTGCCGGTCGTGCGGCCGAACACGGTGATCTGATACGGAATCTCATTGTGCTGCGCGGTTTCGATCAGCCGCTGCGTCAGCCCGTCGTCGAGCAGCGCCGCGATCCCGATTTCGGGACCCTTGCCGAGCGCCGCGCAGTCGGCCTCTTTGGTGTCCGGCGACAGCCCGAACGCGGTATCGAGCACGACCGCGTAGTCCGCGGTGATGGAAAACGCGCCGGTCGAAGCGCCGATGCCGCCGACCTCCTCGCGCGTTGTAAACAACAGTTGTACGCCTGCCCGCGGCTTGTCCTTTTTCAGCTGATCCGCAAGATCGAGCAGCGTGGCGCAGCAGATGCGGTTGTCCAGTCCCGGCGCCGCGACGCGGTCGCCCAGCAGCGGAAAGGTCTTGCCCGCCATCAAAACTTGAGCGCCGAGCCGGATCTTTTCCTCCGGTTTCGCAAGGCCGGTGTCGACGAACATTGCGCCGATCTCCGGCATCTTGTACTCGGACGCGGGCGCGCTGTTATGGGGCTTCGCGGGATGCGGAAACGGCGCGCCGACAATCCCGATGATCGGGCCGTCCTTTCCCTCGATGATCACCTCGCTGCCCATGACCGTGTGGACATCGACGCCGCCTGCCGCGACGACGCGCACAAAGCCGTCCGCAAGGAAATGACTGACCATCAGGCCGATGCGGTCGGCGTGGGCTTCCAGCAAGATCGTCGGGTGATCTCCCTGCGCCTCCTGCACCGTCACCAGCAGGTTTCCGAGCGCGTCCCGAACAATCGGAAAGCCCTGAAGTTCCTTCGCAATTATATCCATCACCGGATACTCCCTGCCGGGAATACCCGCGGGTTCGCACAGTGCGCGAATCCTCTCGTAATTCATTCTAAATCCTCCACCAGTTTCTTGAAGTGCCTTCCCCGCTCCTCGAAGTTGTTGTAGGCATCGAAGCTTGCCGAAGCCGGGGACATCATGACGACATCGCCTTCCTGCGCGATTTCGGCCGCGCGCAGAACGGCCTGTTCCAGATTCTCCATCCGCTCGATAACCAGTTCATCGGGTTTGTACTCGCTGTGCTGTTCCACCTCTTTGCGGATGACCGCCGCCGTATCACCGCACAGCAAGAGATACCGGACGTTCCGCAGAATCTCCGGGGCCAGCGGCGCATACGAACTCTTTTTGTCGTAGCCGCCCGCGATCAGAATGATTTTTTGGTCGAACGACCGCAGACCCGCGATGGTGCGTGTCGGCGATGTGCCGATCGAGTCGTTGTACCAGCGAATGCCGTCGCGCTCGCGTACCAGCTCGATGCGGTGCTCGACGCCCGGAAAATCGCTCGCCACCTTTCGGATCGCGGTTTCGGGAACCAGCGACTGTACCGCCGCGGCCGCCGTGACCACGTTTTCGCGGTTGTGGGCACCCGGCAATTTGATGCCGGCAAGATTCATCATCACCGTCTCGCTGCCGTTCTGTACCAGCACCAGATTCAGCGATTCGTCGATATAAGCGCCGTTTTCCACCGGTTTGCGCGATGAAAACCAGCGCAGTTCTCCGCGCACGTTCTGCGCGAAGCTCTTGGTGATATCGTTCTCGGCGTTGAGCACCGCGACGTCGCCCGTGCTCTGGTAGCGCAGGATGTTGCGCTTGGCGTCGATGTACTCGTCCATGTCCTTGTGGTGGTCGAGGTGGTTGGGCGAGAGGTTGGTCACCACCGCGATGTGCGGGCTCCGGCGCATCGAGATCAGCTGGAAGCTCGACAGCTCCACAACCGCCACGTCTCCCGCAGTGACCGTCTCGACGACGGGCAGCAGCGGAACCCCGATGTTGCCGCCCAGATGGACGCGGAAACCCGCCTCTTTCAGCATCTCGGCGATCAGCGTCGTCGTCGTGGTCTTGCCGTCGCTGCCGGTCACCGCGATAATCGGCGCCGGGCAGAGCTCGAAGAACTTCTCCATCTCGGAGGTGACCTCGATGCCGTCCCGCACCGCCTGCTGGATCTCGGGCTTGGTGTAGTCGATGCCTGGCGAGCGGAAGATCATGTCGGCCCCGTCGAGGCGGCTCAAGTAGCCCTCTCCCAGCTGCATCGCGACGCCGAGCGTCTCGATTTCATCGCCGTACGCGCCGAAATCCGCGCGGTTCTGCCGATCGCACAGCGTCACCCGCGCACCCGCTTTCGCAAATTGCACAATCAACTGCCGGTGACTCACGCCGGCACCCAAAAAATAGATCTCTTTGCCCTTTATATTCTGATAAAATGCCGCGGCTGTTTGGTTCATGACGGCTGCCTTTCTGCAATTCTTCAAAAACCTTATTCATTATATAGCTTTACCTCCGCAAAAGGCAACCGAAATGCCCCGCGGAGGTAAAAAAATAGTTCATTCGTCTATCAGCGCTGCGGCGTCATATTGTACATCCCGGCGCCCAGTTCCCGGCACTCTCTCGGGCTCAGCACCGGCAGTGAGCGGTCGATGATCTCCCGCCCCGTCAGCACCGCCTGATACCCGTACTTCTCGCGCATCCGGTCAACCGAAAAGGCCAAATCCTCGAAACAGGCCAGCCGCACCTCGTCGATAAAAAAGTCACTCTGGCGCGGGCTGCTGCGCGACGTGAGCATCGAGACGCGGACACCGACGCTCCGAATCGGGTTTTCCCACTTGTAGTTGTCTAAAAACAGCGTGTAGGCCTCCCGGGCGATTGTCTTGGTCAGGCAGGTCGGGTACGCCAATTTGATCTGCCGCACAAAGGACAGCAGCTTGTTGTCCCGCACCCAGATCTCGACGACCTGCCCGCGCAGATTCTGTTCCCGCATGCGGGTCGCGACCGTGTCGCTCAGCGCGAACAGCGCCTGATAGACGTCGTCGTTATCGACCAGATCGCGCGGGGTCGTCGTGCTGTTGCCGATGGATTTCGCCGGAACGGAATCCGTCGACCGGCGCACCGGCGCCTGATCATACCCGTTCGCGTAGGTCCAGAGCACACAGCCCATCTTGCCGAACCGCTGCTCCAACACCTGTACCGGAACCTGCGCCAGATCGCCGATCGTGTAGATCCCCATGCCGTTCAGCTTCTGTTTCGTCGCGCGCCCGACGAACAGCAGGTCCTCCACCGGCAGCGGCCACACAATGTCGCGGTAATTCTCCCGCGTAAGCACCGTGACCGCATCGGGTTTCTTGTAGTCGGAACCCAGTTTCGCGAAAATCTTGTTGTAACTGACCCCGATTGAGACCGTGATGCCCTCCTGTTTCTTGACCGCCTCCCGAATCTTACGTGCGATGCTCGCGCCGTCGCCGAACAGCCCCACGCTTCCGGTCACGTCCAGCCAGCACTCGTCGATGCCGAACGACTCCACCTGATCGCTGTAATCGTAGTACAGCGCGCGCACACGGTCGGAGACCGCGATATACTCCGACATGTTCGGCGGGACGCTGACGAGATTCGGGCACAGCATTTTTGCCTGCCAGATCACCATGCCCGTCTTGATCCCCGTCTTTTTCGCAAGCTCGTTTTTGGCCAGAACAATGCCGTGGCGCGCCTCGATATTGCCGCCGACAATCATCGGAATCTGCCACAATTCCGGCCGTTTCTTACATTCGACCGACGCAAAAAAGTTATTTAAGTCGCAGTGCAAAATGACCCGATCCATGTTTTGATCCCCATTTTTTCGACGTTTTCCTCTGCTTTCATTTTAGAACATTTGTTCTATTTTAGCAAGCCGCCAGATAGACGCAGCGCCGGGCGACGGTCTACTACCTATAGATTTGCGCGGGATTGGGGGTTTGAGCGCCCGCAGCGCCGCGCTGGGAGTGCGCGACTTTCCGCGCAGCTAACAGCGCCGGACGGCACCGCCGTCCGGCGCGCTGCGGGCGCAGGAACGCTGGGAACTTATGGGAGGCGCTAAGGAACCGCGCCCGGGTCGAGGACTACATTTTGGCGCGCCTGCCCCGGACCAACCGGCTGTCCAGCAAAACCAGCAGATAGCACGCCGCGAAGTATCCCGCCAATAGCGCACCCATCAGTCCAAAAAAGAGCGGCCAGCCCAACGTTTTGTAGTCCATAAAAAAGTAGGGATAATCAAACGACAAAATCTGGCTCAGCCAGTACCGGCCGCCCATGCCGATATAGATGTAGGTGTAACTGATGTAAGCGATCGGAAACAGCGACCACAGCATCGGGTCGGTCCAGCGGAAACTGCCTTTCGGGTCGAACAGCGCATAGTCGATCAGCACCAGCAATGGGGTGATCAGGTGGACGATGAGGTTGTGCACCGACAGCTTCAGAATCACGCCCTCCGCCGTCAGAACGGGGCGCAGAATGAACTGGTACACGATCATCGTCAGCAGAATCCCGATCGTCGTCATGCCTTTCAGAATTCGCCAGATGCGGCCGTCGATCGGCAGCCCGGCGAAATCCCGGATCAACAGTACAGCAAAGACCACGAAAACAAGCATGTTGCTCTGTTCCGTGTAAAAGCTCAGCATTGTCTTGAGGTCGTAGGCGTTCAGGATCCCCAGCGTGACGCCGAATCCGCAGCAGACGACCAGCAGCGTGCGGAACGACCGCCGGAGCGCCGCGTTATGAACTGTGCCCATGCAGGTGCCCCAACGAGAAATGGCTCTCCGGTTTTTGCAGCGCCTCGGACAGCGCGACCATCTTCTTCGCCAGCTCCTTTTCCGAGATGTTGGCGCAGCGCTCGGTGACGGTCTGCGCCAGATCACAGATCTGCTTCGGAATATCCTCTTCCGGTACCTCTTTGACCTCTTTCGTCATAAGCTCTCTCCTTTCAACACCCATCCCGCAAGATCGGCGAGGCTCCGGTCGACGTCGGTGAAATCCTTCGCGATCTCCTGAATCGTCTGCGCGTAGCTCTGCATCTGCCGGGCGATCTCGGCCTGCCGGTGGTCGACCTCCACCGAGGTCTGAATTTGATCCGCCAATGTGTCGAGTTTCGCGGCCACCTGTGTCAGCGCCTCGGTGTCCACCGCAAATCCGGGTTCCTCCGCGCCGATGTGCACCGCTTCCCGCTCGACCTCTTTTTCTTTGATTCTTCTTAAATTCAGCTTCTCCAGCGTCTTGTCGAACCGCTCTGTCATCGACTCAATCAGATTGTCGGCGTGCGGCTTGATGAGCTCGACGTATTTGTTGATGCCGGTCGAGAACTTGTCGGGCAGTTTCTTCAGGCCAACCTCCATGATCATGGTGGCCATCGCCTTCATCGCCATACCCGTCGCCAATGCTCCGCCGCGGAACAACGAGCGGTAGGAAATGATCTCGCCGTTAATCGGAATGCCGTTGCCGAGCATCTGTTCAAACAGCGACATCGTCGACATCGAGATCACGCCGCGGTCGGGCGAGAGACGGACGTCCTGCCACAGGTCTCGCGCCAGCTCGGACAGCTCGCCGTGCTCACAGAACGCGCGGAGCGTGCCGTCGTCGTTCAGCAGCGACATACACTCGTGGTACTCGCGGATATACTTCACCTCGTCGATATCGACGTAGAAGATCTGCTCCTCCGGCACGAAGCGGTCGCCCAGCACATTGACAAAATCGTTGTTGGCGCTGACCGAATAGACCTTCTCGCGCCGCGCCTGAAACGCTTCGGGGCCGACCTCCTTCTCGTAGTGTTCGAGCGCCTCCCGGCTGAAGCCCTGTCCGCAGAAACTGAACCCGGTCTTCACCAACGGGGAGCGCATGGTCACAAACTGCGTTTTGTTGCCGCCTTTCGAATGTCCGGTGACAAACACGCTGTCCGGCGTCTTCCACTCGTTCTTTTCGGCGATGCGGCGGAAGTAATCGAATGCCTGCGCCTGTTGCGTCGAGGCGTATTCCTCCAGAATAAACGCGTTGTCGGCGATCCCATCCGACCCGTAGTGGTAGTATGTGTTTGTGTATTTCTCGCCGATCAGCGCCACGGCGTTGTCGTTCCACTCGCCGTCAGCCGTGCCGCGAAACGCGATAATCGGCAACTCGCAGCCGTAAAAGACCGCGGCGTTCAGCCCGTTTCGGTCGTACCCCATCCTGACGCTCTGGCAGTCGATCACAAGCTCGCCGAGCGCGGGGTCGGCCGCCAGAATTTTGCCGAACCGCTCGGCGGTTTTCTCCTCACAGTAGCGGTGATCCTGTTCCTTGATCTCCGGGAACTCTTTTTTCGCCGCGTCATACAGCGCTTTCACGGTCGTCTTATCCGGGGCGTCGTAGGTCAGGTACATCAGCAGGCTCAGCTGCGCGCAGCGCCGCACCAAAAATTCATGGTTCGATATGTGTTCCATCTCCTCACTCCTTCTCGTCGGCGATCAGCCGGTCGACCAGCCGCAGCAGCTCCGCGGCATGCTTGTCGTAGATGACCAGAACCTTGTTCCGGAACGCGTCCGCCGCGCTCCCCTCCCAGTCCTGCAATGCGCTGTTCGCGGCTTTTTGGGCGGCCTCGATACCGGCCTGCAGTTCCTTGCGCGCATTCTCCACTACTTCTTTATTCATCAGCCCATCTTCCCTATCGTAATCTGAGCGACGCCCTGAACCGCCCGAAACCGCTTCGCGCATTCTTTCAGATACAGGCTCTGGTTGCGCAGCTCCTCGACCACCAGCTGCGTGTCCCGCTCCAGATCATCGATGTCCTTCTCTGTCTTTTTGAAAATCAGTAAGGTGCGCTGTTTCTCCCGCTTGTTGCGCGCGTGCGCCACGATGAGATCGATATTCTTCTGGATAATATCCGCCTGCGCCGAAATCTCGGTCGCCGCGTCGAGCAATGCCGCTGTGTTCACTTTAATCATTCGTGACCCCTCCGTTCCTGTTACCATTATACTATAGCTTTTCTTTTTGAACAAATAAACAAGGAAAAAGAGTTGCTCTTGCACAGCCCCAGGGATAGTAGACACAAAATAGAAAAGGCAGACGTAGAAAAGCTAAGGATTAGGCCGACTGGCTCCGTATTTCGTATGGAGACAGTCGGTATTTCAATTGAAAGCGCTCGAAATTGTAAAAATGGATGT
>JAVBVJ010000136.1:0-15799 GCA_031554355.1 Oscillospiraceae bacterium | reverse complement strand
TCTTCTTTTTCGCAGCTCTCTCAAGACCAAATCGATCGCGCTGTTGATCTTATCAACAATCGCCCCAGAAAACGCTTTGGCTTTCGTTCCCCTTCTGAGCTCTTTTTCCCCTACTGTTGCACTTGACTTGACAATTCACAGTCACTACAAACTAGTAACTATTGGGGCTGCGAAGCCGGTTGGCGGCCAAAACCTAACGCCATTCGGTTACATTTCTGTTGAAAACGGTCACTGATAGTGCTAAAATTCAATTATTATTGTGGCAAATGGAGAGCAACCTTGAAGAACAAAATCATCCTGACATCGGACGCAACCTGCGACATCGGCGCGGCGTTGCAACAGAAATATGACGTTCGTCTGTTCTACTATTACCTGCAGCTCGGCGACAAATCCTACATCGACACCGTCGAAATCAGCCCGGCGCAGATCTTCGAGACCTGGCGCGACAAAAAGATTCTGCCCAAGACCTCCGCCGGATCGCCGGCACGGTATCTCGAGTTCTTCGAGCCGCTGGTGCAGGACGGCAGCGAGGTCATCCATTTTAACCTGGGCTCGTCGATCTCGGCATCCCACCAGAACTGCAAGATCGCGGCCGAGGAGGTCGGCAACGTCCACGTCATCGACAGCTGCAACCTCAGCAGCGGCATAACGCTCCAGATCATCAAGGCCGCCGAGATGATCGAGCAGGGGCTGAGTGCGGCTGAGATTGTCGCCAAAATAGAGGCGCTTCAGACGAAAGTCAGCGCGAGTTTCATCATCGACACATTGGAATTTCTGCATGCCGGCGGCCGCTGCAGCGCGCTCGCGGCGTTCGGCGCGAACCTGCTGGGCTTAAAACCCTGCATCGAGGTCGACCCGAAAGAACACGCGAAGATGGGCGTCCAGAAAAAGTACCGCGGCGCGTACGAAAAGGTGTTGGCGCAGTACATCCGGGACCGGCTCGGCAACCGCGTCGACCTCGATCTGGACCGCATTTTTATCACCAACGCGGTGTCGCCGCCGAGCGATATCGAACTGGTCAAAAACGAGATCAAGAAGTACGCGAACTTCAAAGAGATCTACATAACGGAAGCCAGCTGCACCATCTCCGCGCACTGCGGGCCGCGCACACTGGGCATCCTGTTCATGACACTGTAGACCGTAAAAAGCGCCGCGCAAGCGGCGCTTTTTTTAATGACATCGGTGGTGATATGCGCTATAATAAGCTCAAATAGCAAGCAGTGGATCTGACAGGAGGCGCCATGGAACTCGCCGATTTTTCAATGGAATTTTTCTCGCTGAAAGGCAGGGTCGCGCTC
The DNA here is from genome assembly GCA_031554355.1 of Oscillospiraceae bacterium. GTDB lineage: Bacteria > Bacillota > Clostridia > Oscillospirales > Ruminococcaceae > JAVBRN01. Next base: position 14,501 of record JAVBVJ010000136.1, on the reverse strand, counting down.
GTGACGGGCGGCAACTCGGGGCTGGGCCTCGCGTTCTCAACGGCGCTCGCCAAGGCCGGCGCGGATCTCTTTCTGCCGACGCTGCTCGAGGACGCGGACGCCCAAAAGCAGCTCGGCGCGACGGGAAGACGGGTCGAGATCGTCGTCGCCGACATCACGAAACCGGGGGTGCCGAAAACCCTGATCGACGACTGCGTGCGCCGGTTCGGCCGCCTCGATATCCTGGTGAACTGCGCCGGTATCTGCCTCATCGACGAGGTGACGCAGTTCGGCCGCGCGCCGTGGGACAAGATGATCGCGGTCAACCTGACGGCGGCGTTCGAGATGAGCCACGAGGCCGCGAAGGTTATGATTCCGCAGCGGTCGGGCAAGATCATCAATATCTGTTCGTTGTTCTCCTACCTCGGCGGTTTGGGCTCCCCGGCCTACGCCGCCAGCAAACACGGTATCGCGGGGCTGACCAAGGCCTACGCAGACGAGCTCGCGCAGCACGGGATTCAGGTCAACGGCATCGCGCCCGGCTACTTCGAGACGGCGGTCTCGGCGGCGTCGCACAGTGATCCCGCGCGGTATCAGCGCATCGTCGACCACGTTCCGGCCGGCCGCTGGGGCGAACCCGCCGACCTGATGGGCAGCGTCGTCTTTCTGGCATCCCGCGCGTCCGACTACGTCAACGGCCACATCCTCGCCGTCGACGGCGGCTATCTGGTCCGGTAGCGCGGCTGACCGCTGGCTATTTTGTGACAAGTGATAAAAAACGCGGGAAAATATCCGGCGCTTCGTTCAAAGGGGAAAACCTGATCGAAACGCTTGCATTTTGCGGCACGGTTTACTAGAATAGAATCTAGGAAACGGAGTGATGCGCAGTGATCTCGGTCCGCCAGAACGGAACCGGTTCGGCTCTCGTCGACCGCCATGCGGCCGTAGTTTTTGCGCCTCATCAAACAGAAAAACAGTAAAAGGCATCGGTGACACACCCGAGCCTTTTTTGATTTGGAGGAAACAACGATGTCTCTAAAAGTAGCACTGGTGATGGGCAGCGACAGCGACCTGCCCGTGATGAACAAGGCGGCGGACGAGTTGAAAAAGCTGGACGTCCCGTACGAAATGCGCATCATCAGCGCCCACCGGACACCGGACGCGGCGGCGGATTTCGCGAAGAACGCGCGGCAAAACGGCTTCGGCGTCGTCGTCGCGGCGGCGGGCATGGCGGCGCATCTCGCGGGGGTGCTGGCGTCGTTCACGACGCTGCCGGTCATCGGCGTTCCCTGCAAGGGCGGCGTCTCGGACGGCCTCGACGCGCTGCTCGCGATGGTGCAGATGCCGAGCGGGATTCCGGTCGCGACCGTCGCGGTGGGCGGTGGTGCCAACGCGGCGATTCTCGCGGCGCAGATACTGGCGCTCGGCGATCCCGCGCTGACCGAACGGCTCGCACAGCACCGCAGCGCGATGCGGGAAACCGTCGAGCAGAAGGACCGCGACCTGCAATCTCAGCCGAAGTAATCCCGCAGATTCGATCTGTCGGGAATGTCAAGAAACAACCGGGAGTAAACAATTGGAAATTAATTACGGATTGGATAAAATTCATGAGGAGTGCGGGGTGTTCGGGGTACTGGACCTCGAGCGCAAACTCGACGTCGTCAGCCTGTGCTACTACGGGCTGTACGCGCTGCAGCACCGCGGCCAGCAGAGCTGCGGCATCGCCGTCAACGACGACGGCGTCGTCACCCACTACCGCGAGAACGGGCTGGTCAACGAGGTGTTCACGCCGCAGGTGCTGCGCAATCTGGGGGGCGGCGGCATGGCCATCGGTCATGTGCGCTACTCGGTCAGCGACAAGCACCGCCGCGCCAACGCCCAGCCGCTCGTCATCGACCACATCAAGGGAAGCATCTCGCTTGCGAACAACGGCAGCCTGACCAACGCGGTCGAGCTGCGCGAACAGTACGAGCTGCGCGGCGGCATCTTCCATTCCTCCAGCGACGCCGAGATTATCGCCTACGCCATCACGAACGCGCGGCTGACCGCCCCCAGCATCGAGCGCGCCGTCGAGCAATCGATGGAGACGCTGAAGGGCGCGTACTCCTTTGTGTTGATGTCGCCGCGCAAACTGATTGCGGCGCGCGACCCCATGGGTTTCCGGCCGCTCTGCATGGGCACCATCGGCGAAGCCGTCGTCTTCGCGAGCGAGAGCTGCGCGCTCGAGGCGGTCGGCGCGGACTTTGTGCGCGACATCGAGCCCGGTGAGGTGGTGGTCGCCTCCGCGAAGGGGATCGAGAGTATAAAGACGAAATGCGGCGGCGCGTCGTCGCTCTGCGTCTTTGAGTACGTCTACTTTGCCCGCAACGACTCCGTCATCGACGGCGAATCGGTGCATCTCGCGCGGGTGCGCGCCGGCCGGTCGCTGGCGCAGGAGTACCCGATTGAGGCCGACGTCGTGGTCGGCGTCCCCGATTCCGGCATCGACGCGGCGGTGGGTTACTCGTACGAGAGCGGCATCCCGTACGGCATCGGCTTTCTGAAAAACAAATACATCGGGCGCACCTTCATCGCGCCGACGCAGGACCGCCGCGAGAACGACGTGCGCATCAAGCTCAACCCCATCCGCGCCACCGTCGAGGGCAAGCGCGTCGTGCTCATCGACGACTCGATTGTGCGCGGCACCACCAGCCTGAAGATCATCAAACTGCTGCGCGAGGCGGGCGCAAAAGAGGTGCACATGCTGCTCTCCTGTCCTCCGTTCCTGTTCCCGTGCTACTTCGGAACCGACATCGACAGCAGCGAGAACCTGATCGCGTACAAGCACACCGTCGGCGAGATCCGCGACATCATCGGCGCCGATTCGCTGGGGTATCTCTCCCAGACCGCGCTCGACAAACTGGCGCCGAACTGCAGCTTAAAATTCTGTTCCGGCTGTTTTACGGGGAAATATCCAGTCAAGCCGCCGATGTCGATCGAACCGCTGAAACTGGAACAAAAAGTGAAAAAGAAGTGAGGAACGAAGCATGCTGAACAGCGCGAGCGAGAGCTACAAGCAGGCCGGTGTCGACATCGAGGCCGGGTACGAGGCGGTTCGCCTGATGAAAAAACACATTGCGCGGACGACGGTGCCGGGCGTCCTGTCCGAGCTCGGCGGGTTCGGCGGGCTGTTCGCGCTGGATCTCGGGGAGTTCTCCGAGCCGGTGCTGGTGTCGGGCACCGACGGCGTCGGCACCAAACTCAAGCTTGCGTTTCTGCTCGACCGCCACGACACCGTCGGCATCGACTGCGTCGCCATGTGCATCAACGACATCCTGTGTTCGGGCGCACGCCCGCTGTTTTTTCTCGACTACATCGCGTGCGGCCGCAACAACCCCGAGCAGATCGCGGCGGTGGTTTCGGGCATCGCCGAGGGCTGCGTGCAGGCGGGCTGCGCTTTGGTCGGCGGAGAGACCGCCGAGATGCCGGGCTTCTACGCTGAGAGCGAGTACGATCTCGCCGGTTTCTGCGTCGGCGCGGTCAACCGCAGCCGGATCATCGAAAAAAGCAGCGTACAGTGCGGCGACATCGTGCTGGGGCTGCCGTCCTCCGGCGTCCACTCCAACGGGTTCTCGCTGATTCGCCGTGTCTTCGATCTCGAAAACCACCCCGAGGTGCTGCAGCGGTTCGAGCAGACGCTCGGCAAGACGCTGGGCGAGGCGCTGCTGGAACCGACGAGAATCTACGTCCGGCCGGTGCTCGCGCTGATGAAAGTGGTCGCGGTGCACGGGCTCTCGCACATCACCGGCGGCGGTTTCTACGAGAACATCCCGCGCTGTCTGCCCGAGGGTCTCTCGGTGCAGATCGCCGCAAAAGACCTGCCGCGCCCGCCGATCTTCGACTGTATCGCGGAAGCGGGCGGCCTGCCCGTACGGGATCTCTACAACACCTTCAACATGGGCGTCGGCATGGCGGTCATTGTCGCCGCGAGCGACGCGGCGCGCGCGCTCGACATCCTGAATGCGGCGGGGGAGCAGGCCTTTGTATTGGGCAACGTCGTTGCGGGCGGCGACGGTCTGCTGCTGGAGCTGCCATGAAAAAAAGGGTCGCGGTGCTGGTGTCGGGCGGCGGCACCAATCTGCAGGCGCTGATCGACGCCGGGCAAGGCGGGCGGCTGCCGCACGCGGAACTCGCGCTCGTCGTGTCGTCGCGGGCGGACGCCTTCGCGCTGCGCCGCGCACAAGATGCCGGTCTGCCGTCCGAGATTCTAGCGCGAAAAGCATACACCCCGGAAGCTTTCGACGCGGCGCTGTTAGCGCTGTTGCGGCAAAACAACATCGACGTCGTGGTGCTGGCGGGTTTTATGACGATTCTGGGGCCGACGGTGCTGCGCGCCTTTGCGGGGCGCATCCTCAATGTGCATCCCAGCCTGATACCGGCCTACTGCGGCGCGGGATTCTACGGTCTGCGCGTCCACGAGGCCGTATTGGCGGCGGGGGAGACCGAGACGGGCGCGACGGTGCATCTCGTCACCGAGGTCGTCGACGGCGGCGAGATCCTGTTGCAGCAGCGCGTCGCGGTACAGCCCGGCGACACACCCGAGACCTTGCAGCGCCGCGTGATGGAGCAGGCCGAATGGCAGATTCTGCCGCGCGCGCTCGAGTTGGTCTGCGAAAAAATGACGAACGGGGAGAACGACGAAACATGAGCGTGGATTTGATCGAATACCTGAAAGACAAAACCTATCCCGGCAGAGGCATCGCCGTCGGCAGCGCACCGAACGGCGACGGTGTTCTGCTGTACTTTATCATGGGGCGCAGCGTCAACTCGCGCAACCGCGTCTTCTCCGAGATACCGGGCGGCATCGTCACCGAGGCGGCCGACCCGGCGAAACTGACCGACCCCAGCCTGATCCTCTACGCGCCCGTGCGCACTGCGGGCGACTGCACCGTCGTGACGAACGGCGACCAGACCGACACGGTCTGCGACGCATTGCGGCGGGGCGGCAGCTTGATCGACGCGCTGCGCACCCGCACATTTGAGCCCGACGCGCCCAACTACACCCCGCGCATCTCGGCGCTGCTGCGCGACACCGACGCGGGATTTGCAGCCACCGTGTCGATTTTAAAACGCGGCGTCGACGGCGGCACGGCGCGGTTCTTTTACGAGTACGAACCCGCCACGGGATTCGGTCATCTGATTCACACCTACGCGGCCGACGGCGACCCGCTGCCCTCCTTCGCGGGCGACCCCGTCGCGTTCGCGTTCCCCGCGGACACCGGCGCTTTCGCCGCGCGGGTCTGGGATGCGCTCGATCCCGACAACAAGGTCGCGCTCTATCTGCGGCGCATCGCGCCGGGCGGACAGGCGACGTTTCAAATCTTCAACCGATACGAGAAAATATAAAGGGGAGAAACATGCAGCAACTGGAACTGAAATACGGATGCAACCCCAACCAGAAGCCGTCTAAAATCTACATCGACGGCGGCGAACTGCCGGTCGAGGTGCTGAACGGCCGGCCGGGCTACATCAATTTTCTCGACGCGCTGAACGGCTGGCAGCTTGTCCGCGACCTGCAGCAGGCGACCGGTCTTGCGGCGGCGGCCTCGTTCAAACATGTCTCGCCTGCGGGCGCGGCGGTCGGTCTCGCATTGTCGGAAACCGAGCGGGCGGCGTACTTTGTGCCGGAATCGCTCGAACTCAGCGCGCAGGCGGCGGCCTATGCGCGGGCGCGCGGCGCGGATCGCCTGTCGAGGTTCGGCGACTGGGCGGCGCTGTCGTCGGTCTGTGACGAGGAGACGGCGCTGCTGCTGAAAAGCGAGGTCAGCGACGGCATCATCGCGCCCGGGTACACCCCGGCGGCGCTCGAAACCCTGAAAGCGAAGCGCAAGGGCGGCTACAACATTGTTCAGATCGATCCCGACTACTGCCCGCCCGCGCTGGAACATAACGAGGTGTACGGCATCACGTTCGAGCAGGGGCGCAACGATCTCGTGATCGACGAGCGGCTGTTCGCCGACATCCCGACGCGCAACAAGATGCTGGACGCGCAGCAGAAACGCGATCTGCTCATCGCGCTTATCACGCTGAAATACACCCAGAGCAACTCGGTCTGCTACGCGAAAAACGGCCAGGCGATCGGCGTCGGCGCGGGGCAGCAGTCGCGCATTCACTGCACGCGGCTCGCCGGAAACAAGGCCGACAACTGGCATCTGCGCCAGATGCCCGAGGTGCTGAACCTCGTTTTTGCGGACGGCATCGCGCGGGCGGACCGCGACAACGTCATCGACGTCTACATCAACGGCGAGGACGGGGATCTCTTCGCGGGCGACGGCTGGCGCGCGTTCTTTAAGGAGAAACCCGAACCCATGACGCAGGAACGCCGCAGGTCGCTGCTGTCGCATGTGCGCGGCGTCGCGCTCGCGAGCGACGCGTTCTTTCCGTTCGGCGACAACATCGAGCGGGCGCACAGAAGCGGCGTCGACTGCATCGTGCAGCCGGGCGGCTCGATCCGCGACGACAACGTCATCGCGGTGTGCGACAAGTACGATATCGCGATGGCATTCTGCGGTATCCGTCTATTCCATCACTGAGGAGCGGCTATGGATATTGCGGTGGTCGGCGGCGGCGGCCGGGAACACGCGCTGATTGAGAAAATACTGGAGAGTCCGCGCTGCGGGCGGCTGGTGGCGATCCCCGGCAACGGCAGCATCGCGGGCATCGTGCCCTGCGTGCCGATCGCGGCGACCGACGTCAACGCGATTGCGGAATACTGCGCCGACGAACAGATCGACTACGTCGTTGTCGCGCCCGATGATCCGCTGGCGCTCGGGCTGGTCGACCTGCTCGCGGAGCGCGGCATCCCGGCGTTCGGCCCCACCAAGGCGGCGGCGCGCATCGAGTCCAGCAAGGCCTTCGCGAAGGATTTGATGGCACAGTACCATATCCCGACGGCGCAGTACCGCGTTTTCGCGGATTACGACGCTGCGGTGCGGGTTCTCGACGAACAGAACCGCTATCCCGTCGTCGTCAAGGCCGACGGCCTCGCGCTCGGCAAGGGCGTGCTGATCTGCGCGAATCGCGCCGAGGCGGTCGCCGCGCTCGACGACATGTTGTGCCGCGGGCGTTTCGGCGCAAGCGGTGCGCGCGTCGTTCTAGAGGAATTCCTGACCGGTCCCGAGGTCAGCGTATTGGCGTTCTGCGACGGCGAGACCGTCGCGCCGATGGCCAGCGCGATGGACCACAAGCGCGCGCACGACGGCGATACCGGCGAGAATACCGGCGGCATGGGCGCGGTGGCCCCCAATCCCCACTACACCGAGGCCGTCGCCGCGTGCTGTATGCGCGACATCTTTGCGCCGACGGTTGCGGCGATGCGCGCGGCGGGCGCGCCGTTCAAGGGCTGTCTCTACTTCGGGCTGATGCTGACACCGGACGGCCCGAAAGTGATCGAATACAACTGCCGCTTCGGCGACCCCGAGACCCAGGCGGTGCTGCCATTGCTCGAGGGCGACCTGCTCGAATGGATGCTCGCCTGCACCGAGGGGCGGCTCGGCGACACCCCGGTGACGTCGTCGGACAAAAGCTGCTGCTGTGTCGTCGTGGCGAGCGGGGGCTATCCCGGCGCGTACGAAAATGGATTTGAGATCGACGGCATCGAGGACGCGCAGCGCAGCGGCGCGCAGGTGTACGGTGCGGGCGTCGCGCTGAAGGACGATGCGCTCGTCACGGCGGGCGGGCGCGTGCTGGACGTCGCCGCGACGGCGGACACCCTGCCGGAGGCGATCGAGAGAGCGTACGCCGCGACAGCGAAAATAAAGTTTACCGGCGCGTTTTATCGCGGCGATATCGGAAAAAATGCGCTCGGCGCAAAGACGGGGGATCGCTGATGGTCTATCGGGTATATGTGGAGAAGAAAAAACCGTTTGCCGTCGAGGCAAAGGCGCTCGAGGAGGAGATCCGCGGCCTGCTCGGCGTCGCGGCGCTGAAAGAATTGCGGCTGATCCAGCGGTACGACGTGGAGGGCATCCCGGCGGCGGTGTTCGCGCAGAGCCTGCCGGTTGTCTTCTCCGAGCCGCCGGTCGACAATGTTTTTGACGCATTGCCGGACGGCGACGCGGTGTTCGCGATCGAGTATCTGCCCGGCCAGTTCGACCAGCGCGCCGACTCGGCGGCGGAGTGCATCCAGCTGTTGTGCGGCGGCGAGCGGCCGACGGTGCGCTCGGCGCGGGTCTATGTGCTGAACGGCGCATTGTCTGCGGATCAGATCGAGAGCGTGCGGCGGTTCTTGATCAATCCGGTCGAGGCGCGCCTCGCGACGCTCGAAGAAAAAGAGACGCTGCAGATGGACTACCCGCAGCCCGATCCCGTCGCGGTATTGAACGGTTTTCGCGACGCCGAGGACGCCGCGCTGCCGCAGTGGATTGCCCGCTACGGGCTCGCGATGGACGCCGCCGACCTCAAGATGACGCGCGACTACTTCCGCGGCGAGCGCCGCGACCCGACGATGACCGAGCTGCGGGTGCTAGACACGTACTGGAGCGACCACTGCCGCCACACCACGTTTTTGACGCGGCTCGAGAACATCGAGATCGCCGACCCCCGCGTACAGCAAAGCTATGACGGGTACCGCGCGCTGCGCGACGAGATCTACGCGGGCAGAGCGCCGAAACCGCAAACGCTGATGGACATCGCGACGATCGGCGCAAAGGCGCTCCGGCGGCGCGGCCTGCTCGCGCGGCTCGACGAGAGCGACGAGATCAACGCCTGCAGCATCCGCATCGACGTCGATGTCGACGGTACCACCGAACCGTGGCTGTTGCAATTTAAGAACGAGACCCACAACCACCCGACCGAGATCGAGCCGTTCGGCGGCGCGGCGACCTGTCTTGGCGGCGCGATCCGCGACCCGCTGTCGGGGCGTTCGTACGTCTATCAGGCGATGCGCGTGACCGGCGCGGGCGACCCGCTGACACCGCTCGACCAAACACTGCCCGGCAAACTGCCCCAGCGCAAACTGGTGACGACCGCTGCGGCGGGCTACGCGAGCTACGGCAACCAGATCGGGCTTGCGACAGGGCCGGTGCGCGAGATCTACCACCCCGGCTACGTCGCGAAACGCATGGAGATCGGTGCGGTGCTCGGCGCGGTGCCGCTCGAAAACGTCGTGCGCGAGACCCCGAAACCCGGCGACGTCGTCCTGCTGATCGGCGGGCGCACCGGGCGCGACGGCTGCGGCGGCGCAACGGGCTCGTCCAAGGCGCACAGCGCCGACAGCCTCGACCAGTGCGGCGCCGAGGTCCAGAAGGGCAACCCGCCCGTCGAGCGCAAACTGCAGCGGCTGTTCCGCAACCCCGCGGCGGCGCGGTTGATTCTGCGCTGCAACGATTTCGGTGCGGGCGGCGTGGCGGTGGCGATCGGCGAACTCGCCGACGGTCTGCGCATCGACCTGAACGCCGTGCCGAAAAAATACGAGGGCCTCGACGGCACCGAGCTCGCGATCTCGGAAAGTCAGGAACGCATGGCGGTCGTCGTCGACGCAGCGGACGCCGAAACGATGGTCGCGCTCGCGGGGGCCGAGAACCTCGAGGCAACGCCTGTCGCCGTCGTCGAGGACACCGGACGCCTCGTAATGTGCTGGAACGGCGCCGAGATCGTCAACATTTCCCGCGCCTTCCTCGACACGAACGGCGCCGAGAAACAGGCCGACGTCCGCGTCGCGCCGATGCAGACCTTTATACCGAAAGCCGGAGGCGGCACCTTCGCGGAGCGCATGGCCGCGCTCGCCGGGGATCTCAACGCGTGCAGCCAGAAAGGGCTGTCCGAGCGCTTCGATTCCACGATCGGCGCGGCGACCGTGCTGATGCCGTTCGGCGGAAAACATCAGCGGACGCCGGCGCAGTCGATGGTCGCAAAACTGCCCGTGCCGGGCGAGACGAAAACGTGTAGCGGCATGGCGTTCGGTTTTGACCCCTTTATTTCGGAGAACAACCCCTACGAGGGCGCGTACTTTGCGGTCGCCGAGAGCGCCGCGAAACTCGTGGCTTCGGGGTTTTCGCATACACAGATCACCTTGTCGCTGCAGGAATACTTCGAGCGGCTGGGCGGCGATCCCGCGCGGTGGGGGAAACCGTTCGCGGCGCTGCTCGGCGCGCTGCAGGCGCAGCTCGACCTCGGTCTCGCGGCGGTCGGCGGCAAGGACTCGATGTCGGGCAGCTTCGAGCAGCTCGATGTTCCGCCGACGCTCGTATCGTTCGCGGTCGCGGACGGCGTGACCGACAACATCTGCTCGCCCGAATTCAAAGCCGCGGGCAATCCCGTCGTCTGGCTCGCGCCGCGACGCGGCGGCGGCCTGCTGCCCGATCCCGCCGACCTGCTGGCGGTCTTCGGCACCGTCGCGCGGCTGATCGCGGACAAAAGCGCGCTGTCGGTCTACGCGGCGGGGCGCACCGGGATCGCGGGCGCGCTGCTCGAGATGCCGCTCGGCAACGAAATCGGCGTCGCGCTGAACGAAGACGTCGCCGACGATCTGCTGTTCTCGCCGTCCGTGGGCGGCTTTGTGATTGAGCTGAACGGCGGCGGGGAGGCTGTCGGCGTGCCGCTCGGTGTCACGACCGCGGAATACACGATCCGCCGCGGCGGCGACTGCGTCGATGGGGCGGAACTCGCGCGCGTCTGGGCGCGTAAACTGGAATCCGTGTTCCCGTACAGCAACCCGTCCGGCGGGGAGACGCCGCCGAAACTCATGTACACAGCGCGGGCGAAGAACCGCTGCGCGCAGGTGATCGATACAAAACCGCGGGCGCTGATCCCGGTTTTTCCGGGCACGAACTGCGAGTACGACACAGCGCACGCCGTCCGCAGAGCGGGCGGGGAGGCCGAGATTCTGGTCATCCGCAACCTGACCCCGGCGCAGATCGCCGAGAGCGCCGACGCCTTTGCGCGGCTGCTCGCCCGCTGCCAGATGCTGATTCTGCCCGGCGGCTTTTCGGGCGGGGACGAACCCGAGGGCAGCGCGAAACTCATCAACGCTTTTCTTCGCACCCCAGTTGCCGCCGAGGCGCTGACCGCGCTGCTCGAGCGGCGCGACGGGCTGGTGCTGGGCGTCTGCAACGGATTTCAGGCGCTCGTCAAACTGGGTCTGGTGCCGCACGGCCGCATCTGCGCCCAGAACGGGGAATCCGCGGCGCTGACCTTCAACCGCATCGGCCGCCACCAGAGCATGCTGGTCGGGACGCGTGTCGCCTCGGTGCTGTCGCCGTGGCTTCAGTTCGAGGAGGTCGGTGCGGTGCATACGATCGCGGTCAGCCACGGGGAGGGGCGCTTTGTGTGCGACGCGGCGCAGCGGAAGGTGCTCGCCGAAAACGGCCAGATCGCGGCGCAGTACGTCGATCTCGCGGGCGAACCGAGCATGGAGATCCGCTTCAACCCGAACGGCAGCGACTGGGCCATTGAGGCGGTCACCAGCCCCGACGGCCGGGTGCTGGGCAAGATGGGGCACACCGAGCGGGCGGGCGACAACCTCTACCGCAACGTGCCGGGCAATAAATTCCAGAAACTGTACGAGGGCGGCGTCCATTACTTCAAGTAATGCGTTGCAGCATCAGAAAGCGGGGGAACACCATGAAACAATCTCTGTCCGACCGGGGCGGCGCGCGGTTCTGGACCATGGTCTGGGGCCTCGGGCTCGCGGGTCAGCTGTGCTGGAACATCGAGAATCAGTGGTTTAACACGTTTATCTACGCCAAAATCGCGAAGGACAGCAACATCGTCACGCTGATGGTCATCACGAGCGCATTGGTCACAACGCTGTCGACCTTCTTTTTCGGCACGATGTCGGATCGCATCGGCGGCCGCCGCAAGTTCATCGCGTGGGGCTACATCGCGTGGGGCGTCTTCACGATCGCGTTCGGGCTGACCGAGTTTATCGCGAGCGGACAGGTTGGCGACGGCGCCAAAACATCGATCGTTGCGGCTGTTCTCGTCATTCTCGCCGACGACGTCATGAGCTTTTTCGGCTCGATGGGCAACGATTCGGGCTACAACGCGTGGACGAATGACAGGACAACCGACAAAAACCGCGGGCAGATCGGCGCGGTGCTGGCCGTGCAGCCGGTCGTCGGCACCATCGTCGGCACACTGCTGGGCGGCATGCTGGTTGGCAGCAACGACAACTACCAGCGCCTGTTCTGGTGCATGGGCGGCTTCGTCATCCTGATGGGCGTCCTCTCGCTGATCTTCCTCGAAGATGCGCCGACCCTCGTCCCCCACAAGCAGGGCAGCCTGATGAAGCAGTTCGGCGAGATCTTCAACGTCCGGCATCTGTTCGCCGACCGCGAGCTGCTGATGGCGTGCATCACGACGGCGGTCTACTTCACCGCGTTCAACGTCTACTTCGTGCACATGGGCAACTGGCTGATCTACTACCTCGGGTTCACGCCGGATCTCATGGGGCTGATTCAGGGTGTCGCGCTGCTCGCGGCGTCGCTGGTCTCGATCCCCGCGATCGGGCTGATCAACAAGAATAAATCACCGGCCATCGCATTCACGGCGATCGGCGTCAACGTGATCGGGCTGCTGTTCATCTACTTCGTCGCGCGGCCCGGCAACGTCGATCCCGCCGCGCTGCTCACCGCGAAAAACCTGCCACTGTTTCTCGGCGTCTTTCTGGTCGGCGCGAGTTACATCCTGATTATGCAGACGATGACGATGTGGGTCAAACAGCGCTATCCCGAGACCAGCAAGGGACAGTTCGAGGGCCTGCGCGTGCTGTTCTTCACGCTGATACCGATGATCGTCGGCACCATTATCGGCAACATCGTCGTCCGCAACGGAGCGGGAACCGTCGTCAACGACTACGGCATCACCGAGAACATCCCGACCGAGCTGATCTTCCTTGTCGCGGCGATTCTGATCGTGCTGGCCTTTATTCCGCTCTACTTCGCGGCGAAACTGTACCGCAAGCGGCTGGCCGCCGGACAGCGCGAAAATAATTGACATTTTCGCGGAAAAAGGGTATTATATTTCCTGAACAGCAATCGACAACTGAATACTTCTTATCAAGAGTGGTGGAGGGACAGGCCCTGTGAAGCCCGGCAACCTGCGCAAGTAAGGTGCTAAATCCTGCGGCAATGCCGAGAGATGAGTTTTTACCGCGTCTGGCATGCCGGACGCGGTTTTTGATTGTCAGTAAACGAAAAAAAGGAAACCCCAATGAGAGACTACTTATTTTCATCCGAATCGGTAACGGAAGGGCACCCCGACAAGATCTGCGACGCGATCTCCGACGCTGTTGTCGACGCGGCATTGGCACAGGATCCCGCCGCGCGCGTCGCCTGCGAGGCCATGGTCAAGAACGACGCGGTCTGGATGATCGGCGAGATCACAACGACGGCGGTGATCGACTACGAGAAGACGGCGCGCGCCGTTATCCGCGACATCGGCTACACCGCGGACTGCGGTTTTTGCGCCGACACCTGCGCCGTGACCATCGCGCTGGACGCCCAGTCGCCCGACATCGCGCTCGGCGTCGACGCGTCGCTTGAGACCAAGAGCGGCGGCAACCAGCAGCTCGGCGCGGGCGATCAGGGCATGATGTTCGGCTATGCCTGCGACGAGACGCCGGAACTGATGCCGCTGCCCATCCAATTGTCCCACCAACTCTGCCGCACACTCGCCGACGTCCGCAAGACCGGCGCGCTGCCCTATCTGCGTCCCGACGGCAAGGCGCAGGTAACGGTCGAGTACCTCGACGGCAAACCGCTGCGCATCGACGCCGTCGTGCTCAGCACCCAGCACAGCGACGCCGTTTCGATCGAACAGCTGCGCGCTGACATCAAGAGCACGGTGCTGCCGCGCGTGTTGCCCGCGGCGCTGCTCGACGCGAACACAAAATACTTCATCAACCCGACGGGACGCTTTGTCACCGGCGGCCCGGTCGGCGACAGCGGCCTGACGGGACGCAAGATCATCGTCGACACCTACGGCGGCGCCGCGCGTCACGGCGGCGGCTGCTTCTCGGGCAAGGACCCGACCAAGATCGACCGCTCGGGCGCCTACGTCGCGCGTTACATCGCGAAAAACGTGGTGGCGGCGGGTCTCGCGCGGCGCTGCGAGGTGCAGCTGGCTTACGCCATCGGGGTCGCGACCCCCGTCTCCGTCTTTCTCGAGACGTTCGGCACCGAGACCGTCGCGCCGGAGCGCATCCGCGACGCGATTCTCGCAACGTTCGACCTGCGCCCCTCCGGCATCATCGAGGCGCTGCAGCTGCGCCGCCCCGTCTACCGCGGACTCGCGGCCTACGGCCAGATCGGACGCGTTGATCTCGGCTGTACCTGGGAACAGACCGACCGCACCGACGCGCTGATAAAAGCAATCGGGTAAGAAAAGAGGAGGGGTTTCCCTGCACAGAACCAGAAAAAATGGACATTGAATAAAAAAGCCACCGGGCGTAGGATAAAAACTACAAACGGAGGTTTTTTTATGTCAAGCAAAAAAGGAATAAAACATTATCCCGAAACGCTAAAAGCACAGATTCGAACAGA
>JAVBVJ010000130.1:0-7221 GCA_031554355.1 Oscillospiraceae bacterium | reverse complement strand
CGACCTCGCCGTTCAGATAGCTCAGTTCCTTGCTGTCGCCGGGCTGAACGAGGAACAGGTTGCTGCGCGGCTCGTACACGACGATGGCGTGGCGCTCGCGCGATACCGTCGAATCCTTCGCGACGGGAACGTCCATGTTGGCAGCGCGGCCGATAAAGTTGCGCCCGCTCTTGAGCTTGAAGTCCTCGCCGAAATGGTCCCCTGCGGTGCAGACCAGCCAGCCGACAACGGGCTCGCTGCCGATCGTGCTGGAGTAGAATCCGACGGTTTTCTCGTCGTTCGCGGGCGCGGCGTTGACGGTGCCCTCGCTCGCGGCCTGGACCGCGTCGCGCAGCGACGCCGCTGCGGGCGCGGGTTGCGCTGCGGGCTGCGCCGCGGTTGCCGCGTCCTGATCGATCGCGACGGTGACGGCGTCGTTGGTCGGCGTCCGCATCACCGGCATCGTCAGGTTCTCATCTCTGAGCGCCGGGGCCGCGCAATGAGGGCAGCTCGGGTAGCGCTCGGCGTCATAAAAATGGCCTTTCTCACATTTCACCAGATTCATGCAATTGTCTCCTCTGTTTCGATTGTTTTATTTACGTTGTACAGTATCAGATGTCGCTCAAATACTGTATCAATATAACCGAAGTATTGTCCATGCCGCCGTTGCGTTGGGAGTATGCTGCGGCGGGCAGCGCCTCTGCGGCCTGACCGATATCGCCGGCGAACCCCGAGAGGACGGCTACGATCTCATCCTCGCGCAGCACCTTGGTCAACCCGTCGCTGCACAGCAGCACGATGTCGCCGAAGGTCAGCGGAAGCGGCGCTTTGTTTACGTCGACCCAGCCCAGCGACGGCGCGCCGATGTAGCTGATGAGCGCGTCCTTCTGCGGGTCGGCGTCGGCCTGCGCCCTTGTCAGGAACCCGGCGTCGACCTTTTCCTGAAGCTCCAGCGCGTAGTTGTGGTCGCGCGTCAGGCACTGGATCTCGCCGTCGCGCAGAATATAGATGCGGCTGTCCCCGACATTCAGCCAGTACAGATTTCCCTCGCGCACGACGACGGCGATCAGCGTTGTGCCGGAATCCTCTTTCGTGCGCTCGTTCTCCGCGAGCACGAGGTCGTTGGCCTCCCCCGCCGCCGCCTCCAAAAAGGCGGAGACGTCGTCCTCGGGTTTCAGCTGGGACAGCCGGTTCACCATAAAGACCACGGTGTCGCTGCTGGCACGGTCGCCGCTGCTCATGCCGCCCATCCCGTCGCACAGTACGCCGAACGCGACGCCGCTGCTGACCGGTTCACTGACATAGGCTGCGTCCTGCTGGTACTGGCGCGTGCCCATGTGGGTCGCCATCGCGGTGTTGACGTGGTCCTCGCCGCTGCGAATGATCTGAACGGTGACCTCGTCGTTGCGCGCGGGCGTTGCGGGCTGCTCGGGGACGTCCTGTTCCGTCAGATCCTGTTCCGTGACGTCCTGCTTTGTGATTTCAACGGCCTCTTCGCGGGCCTCGTTGCGTTTTTTTCGCCCGAATATCATTCCAAGCCCACCTTAAACATATTCTCCTGCACCGTGATGTAAAAATAATCGCCGGGCTGCAATGCCTGGGTCTGCCCCTTCCCGAGGCGTCCCGCCTGCGTCAGCGTGCCGTTCGTGGACTGGTCGGTGAGATAAAACAGCCGCTTCTTGTCGTCGTACTGGATCGTGCAGTGGATGCGGCTGACGTTCGGGAAATCCACCACGATGTTGCACAGTTCCGCGGCGCGCCCGATGCTCATGCGCATATTCTTCGGGATCGTCCATTTATCCTGCGCGAGGCCGCCGCGCACCGACTGGATGTACGGAATGCCCTGTAAGCTCTCCTTGTTCGGCACCGACACCTGCCGCGAGGCCGCCACCGAGGCCGCCGCCGTCGCATCTATGGTGCTGCAGAATTCTGTCATGCTCTGCGGGCGCATCCGGTAGTCGAGCTGCAGTCCGCTCTCAACCGCCGCGGCCAGATTCGGCCAGATTTTCGGGATCGCGACCGCCAGCGGAACCGCGCTCTCGCCTGCCAGACGGTCGGGCGCATCGGGGATCGCCATGCCGGTCACGGCGTAATAGAATGTCGCGCACAGCGCGTACAGATCGGTCCAGGGGCCCTGATTTCCGTGGCTCGCGTACTGTTCCGGCGGCGCAAATCCGGGTTTCAGAATCACCGAAAGGCTCTGGCTGCGCTCGCCGACATAGAACCGCGTCGCGCCGAAATCGATGAGTTTGATGTGGCCGTCCTTCGTCAGAAAGATGTTCTCGGGGCTGACGTCGCGGTGCAGCAGCCCTTTTTTGTGGACGCCGTCCAGAATGTGGGCGATGGTGTGCAGCACCTCGGCGCCCAGATCGAGCGGCACGCGCCCGCCCATGCTGCGCATCAGCACCTTCAGGTTGACGCCGTCGAGGTACTCCATCACGAAATAGGCGGTGCCGTTCTCCTCGAAGTAGTTGTAGACCTGAACGATCGACGTGTTTCCGGTAAAACTCTGGAGCATCTGCGCCTCGCGCCGGAACATCGCGAGACCGTGCGCGTAGTTCTCCTCGTTGTTCATGCTGCTGGGGAAAACCTGCCGCGCGCCCTGTTTGCGCACCGCCAGCATTGCCGGCAGATACTCTTTGACGGCACAGAGCGTGTTGTTCCGCAGATCCTTCGCAAGATAGGTGATGCCGAACCCGCCGGCGCCGAGTGTGCGCCCGATGAGGTAGCGGTTTTGCAGCATCTCGCCCGGCGGCAGCACCAAATGGTTGCCCGCGTGGGAGAGCGCGGCGTGCCCGCAGTGAGGACAGGGCATCGGCACGTTTTGCGCGAAACAGTTCGGACAGAATGCCGCCGCCACTACTGTACCCCGCTTTCCGGCGGCAGCGCGTAAAAAGCGATCTTCTGCCTGCCCGCCTCGATGACGTCGCCGTTGTTCAGCGCGCGCGGGTTGTTCAACCGCACACCGTTCAGGACCGTACCGCCCGTCTCGCTGAGGTTGGTCAGGGTGTAGACGCCGTTGTCCTCGCTGATGACAAAGTGCTGGCGGCTCATGGCCGTGTCGTCAAAATAGATCTCGCACACGTCGCTTCGTCCGACGAACAGCGTCTTGTTGACGGGCACATCCACCGTGCGGCTGGAACCCGCGTGGTTCGTGACCTGCAACCGCACTTTCGGCAGCGGCTGCGCGGACTGGCTGAAATGCACCTGCATCTCGGACCCGTAGGACGCGGCCTGTTCCAGTTCCAGGCTGCCCGCCGCAAGACCGGTTGCGGCGACCGCTGTCGTGCCGACCGCTGCCGCCGCTGCGGCGCGCTTGCGGGAGGATATCACCGCCGCGATCACGATGATGCCGAGAATGCCGACGGCGAGTACCGCCCACGCGACCGGGGACACGCCGCCCCCGCCCGCCGTGCCGCGGAAGCTGAAACTGCTGCCGGACGCGACCGGGTTGCGCTCCATCGACACGTCCGTGACGCCGGGACAATCCACCGTGTAGGTTCCGCTGTTCGGCGGCGCGGAGAAGGTCAGCACGACGGACCGTTCGGTCTCGTCGTAGGCCGCTGCCTGAATGCCGAGCAGGTCGCCGGCTTTGTTTTTGATGTTGTAGCTCTCGGGGTCGGATGCGCCCTGCACCGCCTCCGAGAAGATTATTTTGATGCTTTCGGCGCTCTGCTGTTCGATCGCGGTGATCCCGGGCGCCGTCGTGTCGGGCCGCCAGTGCTGCAGCGCGATCTGTTTCGCCGCCGCTGCCGGAACAACGTCCGTTTGCAGCGAGAAGGTCTGCTGTTTCGGCTCGACGAGGTTGGTCGGCGCGGTAAACCGCGCCGTCATCGTGTTGTCGATGTGACTGCGCATCGCCGCAAAGGCGTCGGGCAGCGTGGCGGGGGACACGACGGCGATCTCGCCGCCCGAGCGGCGCGCGACCGCGCCGAAGTTGTCCAGACCCTCTTTGCTGCCGGTATTAAAGCCGAGCGCGTAGATCGGAAATCCCGCGCTGTCGAGCAGATCGTCGATCTCGGCTTTCGTGTAGCCGCCGAGATTGTAGTCGACCGCGTCGGAGAAGATAAACGCGACCTTGCGCTCCAGCGCGTATTCCTTGGCGGACGCCGCGGAGATCGTCTTTGCCAGCGCGTCAAAAAACAGCGTCCCGTCCTCGTTGGCAGCGAGCGTCGCCACCTTTTCCCGAATGGCCGCGCCGTCGCTCTCGCGGTCCAGCAAAATTTTTACCTCGACGCCGAAGCTGATGAGCGTCACCGTCGCATTGTGCGGCAGATCCGCCGCGAAGTCGTTCAATACAGATTTCACAGCCGCGATCTGGGCGCTCGTGGTGGACGTCGAGCAGTCGACCAGAAAGAAGTAGCTGATGCCGTCTTTTTCGGGGTCGTACTGCCGCAGCTCGGACAGTTCCAGCGCCGTGCCGCCCAATGTGGCGGTGACGGTGCCCGGCGCCGCGCCGTCCGCGTAGAACCACGCGCGCAGTTCGGGCATCTCGGACTGAACCTGCTCGATGCGGATTTCAGGCGCCGCCGCGGCCGCGCCGACGGGCAGGAAAGCCGCCGCCAACAGAAGCAACATCAGGATTACCGCGATTTTTCTTACCACGTGCGTCCCTCCACACAGAACGGAATAAAGACAAACTCGGACGATCCGATCTCCAACTTGTCGT
This sequence comes from Oscillospiraceae bacterium, assembly GCA_031554355.1. Lineage (GTDB taxonomy): Bacteria > Bacillota > Clostridia > Oscillospirales > Ruminococcaceae > JAVBRN01. Next base: position 2,573 of record JAVBVJ010000130.1, on the reverse strand, counting down.
TGGCGGCGATACTGTGCGATTCCGGAACGATCTCCCCGTTTAGCATGACGAGGTTTCCCTTGTCGCAGACGATATAAAAGCAGCACTTTCTCGGGTCAAACACGATTGCGCAGTGCTCGTCGCGCGTCACGCGGGCGTCGTCGGCCAGCACGACCTGATTCTTCGGCGCTCTGCCGATCGTGTTGCGCCCCGCGAACAGGCGGTAATCGCGGCCCGTCTCACGGCCCGATACGCAGACCAGCCACCCGACGACGGGATCGAACCCTTTCTCCTCGCGGTAGACGCCGACCGTCTTCTCGTCCTGCGCGCTCTGCGGAATGCCCATCTCGACGCGGATCTTCTGCACCGGCGAGGGTTGCGACAGATTTGCGCCGAACACGGTCTGCTGCTCCGAGATCCCGCGCTTGGGCGTGGCGGCGAGGTTCCCCGTACAGTGGGGACAGTTCGGGTATTTCGTGTCGTCGTAGAAATGTCCGCGCTCACACCGCACGACTGCCATAGCAAAAATCCTCTTATAAATACAATTTAATCAGCGCCGTTTATCGACCGTATTCCGCTGAATATACCCTCTTTATCGAACGAATACCGCGACCGCGCTGTAATTATCCATGTTTTTGTTTCTGCCGTTTTTCAGAACGATCTGTTCCATCGCCGCGAGCCATTCCTCCGGCGTCTCGCTGCGCTTCAGCGTGCGGCACATCTCTTTCTCGTCGATCAGTTCCCAGAACCCGTCCGAGCAGAGCAGGTAGCTCTGCGGCGCGGTGAACGCCTCCCCAGTCGAGAGCGTGTATTTCGGCGTCTCCCACTCCATACCCAGTACCCGCGTCAGGCGGTTGCGGTCCTCGTGGTTTCGGATATCCCGCTCCCGGATCTCGCCTTGCGCCACCAGCATCTGCGGGACGCTGTGGTCCAATGTGTGCTCGGCGACGACTGCGCCCTCGAAGCGGTACAGCCGCGAATCGCCGACATGCGCCCAGACCGCCATTTCCGCCCGAATCAGCAACAGCACCAGCGTCGTCTTCATGTCGTTCATCCGCCCTGTTGTTCGCTGTTTCTCCATCAATGCGTCCTGTGCCGCCATCACCGCGTCGGGCAACAGCGCCGCATCGATGTCCGTACAGGACTCGAACATCTGCGTCACCGTCTCAATCGCCAGCGCCGAGGCGACCTCGCCCGCGCCGTGTCCGCCCAATCCGTCGGCCAGCGCCGCAAACAGGATCTCGTCTTTTTGGCAGACGGCGACCGCGTCCTCGTTAATCTCCCGTCCGCCCGGCATCGTGATTGTCGCGTATTGGATCATAGTTCTCTCCGGGTTGTCGAACATCGTCGACAACGTAAACGTTTAAGTTGATTAGATTATAACCCGTGTTTTAGAAGTTGTCAAGACAATCTAAGCATATTTTAAAAATCGTGTCAAACCTTGCCGGCGGGAAGTGTCGTCTGGCGCAGCGTCAGGCGCGGATCGAGCGTCATTTTGCGCACGAGGTCCTCTTTCTGTCCGAGGATATCCAACACGAGGTTCGCCGCGCAGATCCCCATTTCGTGCGCCGGGACGCTGACCGTCGACAGCCGCAGCAGACCGAGATCGGCGAACGGCGCGTCGCCGTACCCGATCACCTGAATGTCCTCCGGCACCCGCACGCCCGCCTCGCGGAAACAGTGGACTGCGCCGGCGGCGATCCGGTCGTCGGTCGCGAAGACGCCCGCCGCGCCGCCGTCCTCAAGCAATGCGCGCGCCATCGTGTAGCCCGTGCTCTCGCTCAGGATGTCGGCGTTCTTGTAGACCTTCACTGGTTTTCCGCGCTCCTGCATCGACGCCACATACCCGCGGACGCGCTCGTGCTGGGCTGTTGCGGTGCCGCCCCAGGTAAATACCGCGGTTTTGTCGGCCTTTTCGAGCACTTTCGCTGCGAGCATGCCGCCCCGATATTCGTTGATCGTGACTGCGTTTTCCGCGCCGGGCGCGACCGCTCCGCCGATATAGGCGACCGGAACCTGCCCGAAAACCGCCTCCTCGATGTGCCGCGTATTGGTCGTAGCGGCAAAGATCAGCAGCAGGTCGATGCCCTTCTTGAGCATATCCAGCGCCATCGTCGCCTCGGCTTTTAAGTCGTTGTCCGAGATGCCGAGGCGCACCAGATAGCCGTTCTGCTGCAGGCGCTGGCTTAAAATCGGATAAATTTCCGCGGCCGCGGGGTCGGTCAGATTCGGCAGGATCGCGCCGACGGTATAGAACGCGCCGCTGGCGAGCTGCTTCGCCGCGACGTTGATGGAGTAGCCCTGTTTGCGCGCGATCTCGCGAATGCGCTCTTTGACCGCCGTCGAGACGTCGGGCAGATCGTTGAGCGCCTTCGAAACGGTGGCGATCGAGACGCCCGCCTCGCTGGCGATCGTTTTGATGGTAGCTTTCATACGAAACCTCACTATAAGCGGAGTTACTTAATCGCTTACGTTGATACTAGCACAAGTTTCGTAAAAGCTCAAGCGCAACTTTCAAGAGCGAAAATGCTGAAGGATGTTTGTCTTGTAGCGTCGGATCACTATCGAGCATACTATTTTAATTTCAAAACTGT
>JAVBVJ010000002.1:0-14926 GCA_031554355.1 Oscillospiraceae bacterium | reverse complement strand
GTTGTGCTCTAACCGCTGGTTGTTGACGACCTGGCGGGTCTGCCGGGCGGATACCCCGCCGCGCTCGCGCGCGCCCGCGTCCGTTTTCGACGTCTTTTTGTTGCGCATACGTGAAACCCCGTATAGTTGCTAGTTGTTAGTTATTAGACACTAGTAAATGGAAGTGTCGCGCTTGCGCGACACATTGGATAAAGGGATAGCAAGGGCGGATGCCGTCAGCAGGATAATTGGCTTGAAAAGACAAAAGTACTCTGTCATCCTGAGTGGAGCGCAAACAGTTGACAGAACTCAGGGCCGATTGCCAGTTATCGCTCCGCGAAAGTAGTTTAAGGTCAAGAGCTTACGCCAAGCATGTTTGCCGCACGAACAGTTACCAGAAAACAGAGCCAGAACCAGTTGTCGCTTCGCGAAAGCGGTTGGAGGTCAAACCCTGAACCCATCCAGTTCGCCGCCGTGTATTCAAAAGGGGGTATGGGGCGAAGCCCCATAATAAGTTGGGTGGGTGGGCGGGCAAGCCAGGGCGGCGAACGGCTGGTAGTGATTTATCTTAAGTGACTGGTGACCTGCTCTCGCGGAGCGATACTAACAACTAATAATAGTCACCAGAAACTATCCGGAACGAAAAACAGTGCCGTGCGGCACTGGAATCGGCGGCGGATATGGGGCGGTCAGATCTCGCGAAAACCCTTGATCGTCGCGCCGCAGTTGGGGCAGTGGGTGAACCCGATGGTGCTCGGCGTCACGAAGAACAGCGCCTTGTGACAGTTCTCGCACCGGTTGAAGCGGTACACTGTGTACGCGCCGACCGCGATGAGCGCGACGCCGAACAGCGCGACCCAGAACCCGGCCTTGGCCACCGTCGTCACGATGCCCATGAACAGAAAATAGCCGAACACCGCCACACTGCCGCCGCGGGAGTAGACCATGCCCTCGGTGAAAATGCCGAGCCACACGCCCCCGCCGACGAGCAGAATGCCGATGATTTTGGCGAGCGCCTCCGTGTTCCGGGCCCCGACGGTCGAGACCCCGAACAGAATCATCAGCACCATCAATAGAATACGGGCTTTCCGCGTCACGGTTTTTTGCCCGTCGATAACATCGTTTTACAGGTGGGGCATCTGTCCTGATACAGCGTCTTGCGGCCCATCTTTACGCCGCACGCCGGACAGCGGTTGAAGATCGCGACCAGTATTGAGTCGGCGGCGACCAGCACCACGGCGATAATCATACAGAGCGGCATGATGTCGCTCACAAAGATGCCCACCGCCACCGCGACCAATGTCAAGACCAGCAGAATCGGCGATACGATCAGCAATGTGCTTCGTTTCACCGCTTTATTTCTCCCCTTTCCACTGGATCCCCGCGATCGTCATGGCGTCGTATCCGCGCGCGTAGGACACTTCCTGAAGTTTCATCAGCTCCTCGAGGCGGGTGTTGATGCGCTCGTTGCTGACCATCTCGTTCAGCTCGGCCTCCGAGACGGGCAGCCGCACGATGATGTGCCAGCCGTGCTCGCTCTCGACAATGCCGCTCATGGCGCCGTAGGCCAGCGCCTGGGTCGCTTCCGTAAACTCCGGCACAAACTCATCGGGGTAGAAGACGTAGCCGTCGGGGAACTCCGCGATGCCGGTGTCCTCGGTGTAGGCGTCCATCAGCGTATCGAAATCGGCGCCGTTCTGCAGCTGGGCGTAGATGTCCTCAACCAGCGCTTTTTTCTCGACGTCCTCCGCCTCGGTGGCGCCGCGGGCAATCAGGATATGCTTGGCGCTCAGCACACCGGTCAGCTCCTCGGCGCGGGCGCGGTCCTCGGCGGTGATGTTCTGGTTGTACGCGCTGTTCTCTGCGTAGACGGCTGTCGACAGTTTTTGCAGCACCGCGTTGCGGTAACTCAGCTGGTGGTAGAAGTCCTCGGTGATGTACATGCCGTTGATCGCGGCGATGAAATCCGCCTTGACGCCGGCGTACTGCTCGTCGATCAGGCTCTGGATATCGGCGTCGATCGCGGCCTTTTCCTCGGCAGTCAGCTCGATGCCGAGTTCCTTCGCCCACACAAGCTGCGCCGCCATGTACTGCATCTCCTCGACGATGTAGTCCTTTAGCTGGGCGTCCATCGCCGGCAGCGTCGCCAGCACGCCCGCGCCGTAGGACTGTTCGTAGTAGCTGCGCAGCGACAGCGCGTTGTAGAGATACTCGTCCGCCGAGACCTCGAATTCGCCGACCGTCATGACGACGTCGCCGCGCTCCACCGGCGTGCGCGACTTGAAGATGCCGCCGACCGAATTCAGCAGCGACCCGCCGGTGAAAATCGAGATCGCAAGCGCCAGCAGCGCGACGATCGCGATTCCGGCGACCACATAAAACGCGGCGGCGGACACCGCCCCGGATTTGCCGCTCTTCTCGGGTTTCGGGAGTTCTTCTTCCACGAGGTCGACCGGCACGGGTTCCGTCTTTTTGCGCTTGGCGGGTTTCGGCGAGTCGTCCGCTGAAGCATCGTCCGATGCGTCGACGGATTTTCCGCGCGCTGCGGTTTTTTGCGCCGCATCCTCCTCCGATCCCAGCAAAACGGTCTTCTCGTAATCATCATAAGGCGATGTATTTTTCTTGGCCATGAGAGCTCCTTTTTGGAAAAGTTCATTGTTTTTCCATATATACAGATTACAATTATACCAGAATCCGCAGATTTCAACAACCAAACGATAAAAGTTTACGATTTAAGGATCCGCCCATGAAAAAGCTTCTGCTCGTCATCAATCCCCATTCGGGCTTCGGCAGCGCCAGGACGCACGCCCTCGACGCGCTCGATATCTTCACGCGCGCGGGGTATCTGGTCACCTGCGTTCCGACGCAGTACGAGGGCCACGCCGCCGAGATCATCCGCGCGTACGGCGCGGCGTTCGACCGCGTCGTCGCCTGCGGCGGCGACGGAACCGTCAACGAGTGCCTGAACGGCCTGATGACGCTGCCGCGCCCGCCCGCGTTCGGCATCCTGCCCGCCGGAACCGTCAACGACTACGCCTACTCGCTGAATATACCGAACCAGCTTCCGAAAGCCGCCGAGATCGCCGCGGACGACCAGCTGTTTTCCATCGATATCGGCAACATCAACGGGCGGTTCTTCACCTACGTCGCCGCGTTCGGGCTGTTCACCGACGTCACCTACGAGACGGATCAGGACGCCAAAAACCTGATCGGCGCCGCCGCCTATGTGCTGGAGGGCGCCAAGCGCCTCGCGACCCCGATTCCGAAATACAACATCACTGTCGAGCACGACAGCGGCATCGTCATCGGCGACTACATTCTGGGCATGATCTCGAACTCGATCTCAATTGCGGGCCTGCGCACCGCGCACACCGACGCGCTGCTCGACGACGGCGAGCTGGAAATCTGCCTGATCCGCTACCCCGAGACGCTGACCGAGATGCAGGACGTTTTGGAGATTCTGCTCAACTTAAAACAGATCTCGGCGCTCGAAAATAGCTTTATCACCTACATCCGGACCCGCAGCGTGCGCGTCCACTGCGACGAGCCGCTCGCGTGGACCGTCGACGGCGAACAGGGCGGCCGCTTCAAAACCGCCGAGATCCACGCCTGCCGGCAGGCCTTGACCATCGCGGTCGGCGGAGACCCGAAGGCGTTCTCGATACTGGAGTAAGAAAGACATATAGTTGCTAGTTACTAGTGATTGGTGATTGGTTTCGCTCCGCGGCTCGTCGGCAGACCGCGCTCATCGCTTTCGCCGTGCAAGAACTGCCTCGGCGAAAGGCTTCCCGCTGCGTCGCGAGCGCCGCAGCGCGAATGCCGAGGAGAACCGCCGCAAAGCGGCGGCAATGAATCCGAGGCCTTCTCGCTTCCGCAAAAGGTCCTGAGGTGAATTTGGGCGAAGTCCAAAGAGAGGACCCCCTGGGGGACGCTCGGATTCCCTGCTCGGTTGCGAAGGCCCGTCCACAGGACTAGGCTACGCCGTCGCAGGCTACCAGTGTCGAGGGCGTCTCCCGCCCGAGACGAAGCGCCCGCCCTTGCGACGGTTCGCTGTCGCTACCAACCTTCCGCGGTTGTCGCTCCGCGAAAGTTGGTCACCGATCAATAAAGACGAATCGCTATCCGTCGTTCGCCGCCATAGCTTGCCCGCCCACCCGCCCAAATAAATATGGGGCTTCGCCCCAAACCCCTGATGAAGAAACGGCGGCGAACGGGATGTGTGCAGGGTTTGAGCTTCAACCGCTATCGCGAGCGACATCGGTAACTATGCCCTTGATCTTTATCCCTTATATCCAATGTGCCGCGCGCAGCAAGGCACTACCATCCACGAGCAACGAATGTCTAGCAACTAGCAACTACTTGCACCAATCACTAGAAACTAATCACTATATGGGGTAACAAAATGAAACAAATCGGACTGCTGGGCGGCATGAGCTGGGAGAGCACCGTGACCTATTATCAGATCATCAACCGCACGATTGGGCGGCAGTTGGGAGGTCTGCACTCCGCAAAATGTCTGCTGTACAGCGTCGACTTTTCAGAGATCGAGGTCTGCCAGCGAACCGGCGACTGGGACCGGTGTGCCGCGCTGCTGACCGACGCCGCCCAAAAGCTGGAGCGCGCCGGCGCCGACATGATCGCGATCTGCACCAACACGATGCACCGCGTGGCGGACGCGGTCGCGCAGGGCATCGGGATCCCGCTCGTCCACATCGCCGATCCCACGATCGCGGCGCTGAAAGACCGCGGCATCCGGACAGTCGGGCTGCTCGGCACCAAGTACACGATGACGCAGGACTTCTACCGGGCGAAGCTTGAGGCCGCCGGCATCGCGGTGGCGATTCCCGCCGCAGCGGACATCGAACGGGTCAACGACGTGATCTACACCGAGCTCTGCGCAGGAAAGATGTTGCCCGTCTCCAAGGCGTATTTCCTGTCCGCGATCGACGATCTCGCGCGCGGCGGCGCGGAAGGCGTGATTCTCGGCTGCACCGAGATCGGCTCGCTGGTCGGACAGCAGGATACCGCGGTTCCGCTCTTCGACACGACGCAGCTGCACGCCGAGGCCGTCGCACTGCGGGCGCTGCAATAGCATTTCCAAATGGTGGAGAAAATAGTGACTGGTTGTTAGTTATTAGTGACGAGTGTAGATAGTTACTAGTGGCTAGTTATTAGTGACTAGTGAATGGTAATGCCGCGCTTTCGCGCGGCATTTTAGTTTGCTTCAGCCCGCCTCCCCGGAAGGGGCGGCGGGCTGATCTTAAAATACGGTTATTGCGGCGGGTTGCCGTCGTCGGACGGCGGATCCGGCAGCGAATCGTACGGGCTCGGCGGGGGTTGTTGTGTCGGCGGAGCGTACGGATACGGCGCTGTCGGCGGTGTCTTCGGTTTCTGCGGCGATTGCAGGGGCGTATACGGATTCGGTGCGCCGAGGGTGTAGGGCGGATACTGTTGCGCCGCATAAGGATCCTGGTTTTGTACCGCCCGGTACTGTCTCTGCGCCCATGCCTGCGCTTCGTGCCGCCAGTACGCCTCGGCCTCGGGCAGCAGCTCGCGGTTGCGGTGCGTCATCAGCAGAATCGTGCCGACGAGCGGAACAATGATCGCGAGTATCCCGAAGACGATCGGTTTGCTGTCGCGGTGGTACTGGGCGAAAATCTGATAGTAGACCGAGGCGTTCAGGACGTAGTCCACGGCGATATAGGCCGCCATCAGCAGCATATACGGGATCATCAATCCCATCACGGTGCCGAAAACCTTACTAATAGCCGCATCCGGGCTGGCGTACGAGACGCTGTCCAGCGTCGCGAGGATCGGCACCATCAGCGCGAACTGAAAAACAGTCACAAGAAACGAAAACGCGAACGGCAGAATCAGCAACCAGAGCCCGGCGTTCTTGATCCTTCGTTTGCCCAATACGATGGGCCCTGCGAGCGTGCCGAGCCGGTAGATGTTGGCGAAGGGCACAAACCCCAGTCCCGGGTTGGGCAGATACCGCCGCTTGCTCATGCCATACATCGCGACGCCGTTCAGGATATAGATCGCGAGCAGCGACAGGATCATGACGCCGTAGATCACGAAGACTGTCGTAAAGATAATGCCGAACTCCGGCGGTATATCCATCCTATCCAAGAAATATCGCATACAGACCTCCCGCGGCAGTATTTTACAGCTATTATATCATGTTTTGTCGATCCGATGTGTACGGCGTGTAAAGAATCGCCGCGGTATGGAAAAATGTACAAAATAAAAGCCCCCCGCCACGAATGCAGCGAAGCGCTTATTGGTGAAGCGGACTGAACAAAATCCGAACTTCCAATTTCATCAAACGTTCCCGTTTGAGCGCCGTCCTTGCTACTGAAAAGCAGCGGCAAACGACTTTAATAAAAGTACACGAAACGGACAAAAATGTCAATGGTTTTTCAGCGATAGGCCTATTTAGCTGCTTTTTCTTCGCCGAAATGGCATTACGGTTCATTTTCATGATCCCCTTCCCCGTCCGCGCTGTCAACGGGCAGGACAATCGGCTCCTTGGCCTCCATCGCAATTGCTTCCGTTTCCAGTGTCGCTTGATGAAGAATAGCCAACACCTTGGAATGGGCGCGGTATAGCTTGAAATACATCTACTTGTAGTCCGGCATACGAATCACCTCACTACAAGTATAGGTCAATAACACCCTACTATCAATAGGTCAAACTGCCATAATTATTTTGAGGTGATTATGGTATGAATCGGCTGAAAGAACTGCGTGAAGAAAAGGGATTTACCCAAATAAAGATACAGCAGCTAACCGGGATTGACCAAAGCGATTACTCAAAACTGGAAACAGGGAAGCGCTACTATACCGTTGAGCAATGCAAGCGCATTGCATGTGTCCTCGGCACCAGCGCGGATTACCTGCTGGAACTTACCGACTGCAAAGAACCCTATCCTCGAAAGAAGTAGCTCGTTGAGCCTAAAACGGCTCTACTTTGTCCTTCAAACGATAACTATGCGATAGCACGCACTATATGTATTCGCACTTTACAATGAACCACCAGCGATAGGGCGCAATGACTGCGCCCTATCGTATTTCCATGCAAAGAAAAATCCGAAGCAATCTCTAACAAAGAGAAAGCTCGAATTTGCTTCTTGTGGTGACCCGTACGAGAATCGAACTCGTGTTACCGCCGTGAAAGGGCGGTGTCTTAACCGCTTGACCAACGGGCCTCGTCGTCGCAAACTCCACCCTGTTCGAAACGATCAGTCCGCTTCGCGTTCAGATCGTTTCTCGCCTGGCTTCGTTGCTCCTCCTCTTCCGCAAAAAGCTCAGACCGTTCTTTTTGTGGTAAAGGGCAAAGGAATAAGGGATAGAGAGATAAGGACATAGGGATATGAAAGAAGGGCAAGGGGTTCAGGAATAGCGTGAAAAGGACGTGTCGGAAACCGGGATGCCCTTTCGCGAAGCGACAGGATAACTTGCTTCATAGAAAGGCGGCGCCCCGACGCTGAATGCGGCGGGGTGCGCCGACGATTGGTAGCGGCTGCAGGATTCGAACCAGCGACACTCCGGGTATGAACCGAATGCTCTAGCCAACTGAGCTAAGCCGCCAAACGTGCATTTTATTATACAAAGGATTTCCGGCGTTTGTCAATAGATAAAGTAAATAAAAGACGATTGTCCAAAAACCCCCAAAAAGACGATGGCCAGCAGCAAAACGACGTAGCAGATCCAGCGGGAGACGCCGGGCAGATGCCGCAGAATGTTGCCCGCGTCGGGGCGGTCGGGGCGGTTCGGCCGGTACAGCGCGCGGTACTCGAGCGCCATGACCAGCACAAAGAACGCGCCGAGCGCCAGAATCACGGCGTAAACGTACCACTGCGCCGCGCCGGTCCGCGCGTAGACGGTGTCGCTGACGATGCGCTGCACCGCCCGCAGGTCGAACCCGCCGAGACAGTTGCGCAGCACATACAGTGCGTCGCCGAAATCCTCGATACGGAAAAAGACAAACAGCAGCGACACGACGAAAAACGTCCCGAGCCGCCTGATCCAGTGCCACACCCCGCGCAGCACGCCGTTTTGCATCGGGCGCGCCGGCACATATTTGCGGATCAGCTCCTCGACAACGCGCAGCAGGCCGAACAGCGCGCCCCAGAGAAGGTAGTTGTACCCCGCCTCGTGCCACAGGCCGCTGACAACAAAGACGAACAGGATCAGCGCCAGTTTCCGCGCGAATCCTTTGCGCGAGCCGCCGAGCGGGATATAGATGTAGGTGCGCAGCCACGCGGTCAGCGACTGATGCCAGCGCTTCCAGAAATCGGTGATGCTCGTCGCGAAAAACGGCGCCGCGAAGTTCTCGGACAGCCGGAACCCCAGCATCTGCGCCGAGCCCAGCGCCATGTCGGTGTACCCCGAGAAATCCATGTACAGCTGAATCATGTACACCATCGCCGCGACCAGCAGCACGATCCCGCGCTTGTACGCGAGATCGGCGTAGAGCGCCTGCACAAAGAAATCGAGCCAGCCCGCCAATACCAGTTTTTTGGCGAGCCCCCACAAAAACCGCTGCGCGCCGTGCAGCAGCGCCTGATATGAGAACTTGTGCGGGGTTTTAATCTGGGGCAGCAGGTCGGCGCTGTTGCCGATGGGGCCCATCAGCACCTGCGGGAAGAACCCCGCGTACAGCGCGTAGTCGACGAGGCTCTGCTCCGGCGCGCGGCCGCGGAAACAGTCGAGCAGATAGCCCAGATTCTGGAACGTGTAGTAGCTGATGCCGATGGGCACGAGCAGTTGTATCGTCAAACCCTGAGCGCCGAACAGCTGCAGCAGAAAACCGCTGTACTTGAACAGTACCAGCAGCGAGAGCGCCGCCAGCACAAACAGCATCTTGACCGCGGTTTTGTATCGCGTACCGATCACCCGCGGCGCGATGAGCCCGCCGAAAAACGCGATCAGTGTCGTCGCGGCCAGATAGAGCAGGATCGTGTCGCCGAGGTGCAGCATCCGTCCCGCCATAAAATAAAAGACGTAGCTTGCGAGCACCAGAAAGGCGTTGCGCGCCCGCACCGGCAGCAGGTAGTAGACCGCGACAACCGCGGCGAGAAAGATGAAATAGGACAGCGAGGTGAAGGAGGCAACGTTTATTACACTTAGCATAAATTAATACTTATTCTCCTGTTCGTAGAAATTACGAACCGGAAGCAATATCTGCTCGAGGTACTCCGCCTTGACGTGGTAGCCGTCGTAAAACGCCGACATATCGAACCCGAACGCGGCTGGGTCAAAGCTGCCGAAATATGGGACGCCGTTCTCCGCGCAGAAGTTGCGGATAGCGGGCTCGAGCCGGAAAAACGTATCGTAGCGCGGATAGTCTTTCATGTAGTCGTAGATGACGGGGCTGATGGGCTGCATCACGACGAGGACCTCGACGCCGTCGGTGCGGGCGCATTGGAGAAAGTCGCGGAACAGCCGCATGCGGTTGCTGTCGAGTTCGGTGTAGTCCTCGAGACCCAGCACGCTTTCGGGAAACGAGAGTTTCGCGATCTGCGTCGCCTGCTCGACCGTCGTCTCGCGGTAATCCTTCGGGTAGCTGAAGCTCAGGTCGGCGCGCAGCAGACCGTTGGTGCCGAGGTCGTCGTCGGTCGCGACGGGCCACGGGTACTGCTCGCCGCGCGACAGGCTGCTGACCGCCTGCTGAAAGTAGGAGAGCGAGAACAGGTTCCAGCGTTGGTCGGCCGGCAAATCCCTTAGCCCGACGCGGCCCGAGAAATCGGCGCGGTACTGCGGCTGGATCTCCAGCAGAGCCGGGTCGACGCCGGTGTAGCCGAGTCGCCCCGTCACAAAGCGGTAGTAGCCGTCGCCGACCGCCGCGCGGAACGCCTCGTCCTTAATGTTGAAATTGTCGTTGAACATCCACGGATCGAGCACCAGAATCAGGCGTTCGGGCAGCATCCCTTTCTCGTCCAGCAGGCCGTAGAACCCGACGATGTCCTCGAGCGTCGAGCCCGACACGCCGAGATTGAACGCGTCGTCCAGCCCCAGCATGGCCTTCGAGACCTGCGCGCCGCGCGACGACCCCGCGACGACGGTCGCCTCGGGCTCGGTCATCTCGTTGATGTAGATGCGGCGCACAAACCGCTCGTCGTAGTTGCCGATGTTCTCGACGTTGTTCCCCTGCTGCACGAGGCGGACGATCTCGAACTCCGGCGAGGTCTCCGTGCCGATGTGGTAGAGGCGCCCGGGGTCCGCCGTGTAGTTGACCAGCACGACCAACAGCAAAAAAGGCAGCGCAAGCGCCAGCGCTTTGAGCGCAAAACGCAGCCATACCCTTTTTGTTGTGTCCTGTTTGTTACGCGGATTCTTCATCAAAAAACCAAATAGAGCGGATAAGACTAGTGACCGGTTATTAGTTACTAGACACTAGTTGCTAGTTGTTAGTTGAAGGAAATGTCACGCTAGCGTGACATATTTAGATTTAAGGGCGGTAGGACAGAAGCAATTGCTATTAGTGTCGCTTCGCGTGGGCTGGTAAAACACAGGTGACATGCTCGAACTGTTCGCCGCCCTGGCTTTCCCGCCCACCCGCCCAAAGAGAAATGGGGTTTCACCCCAAACCCCCTGTTGAGGAGACTGCGGCGAATTTTCTGGGCATGGGCTCTTGACCTTTATCAGTTTTCGCGGAGCGACTACCGCGAAAGGTTTGTAGCGACAGCGAACCGTCGCGAGGGCGGGCGCTTCGTCTCGGGCGGGAGACGCCCTCGACACTCGGCCTGCGGGCCGTCGCAACCGAGCAGGTGCGCCGAGCGTCCCCCAGGGGATCCTCTCTTTGGACTTCGTCCAAATTCACCTTAGGACCTTTCGCGGAGGCGAGGAGGCCTCGGATTCATTACCGCCGCTACGCAGCGGTTCTCCTCGGCATTCGCGCTGCGGCGCTCGTATCGGAACGTACGAGGAAATTTTTAAACAGTTTTTGAAGTAAAGTTTCCGAGTTAAGTGTAGATTACCGACGAGCTGCGCACCACTCAGCGAATCTCGCGAACGCCGCCCATATAGGGCACCAGCGCCTCGGGTACGCGCACACTGCCGTCGGCGTTCTGGAAGTTCTCCAGAATCGCGGCGGTCGTGCGGCCGACGGCGAGCCCCGACCCGTTCAAGGTGTGCACGAGACGCGGTTTGCCGGTCTCGGCGTCGCGGAAGCGGATGTTGGCGCGGCGGGCCTGAAAGTCCTCGTAGTTGCTGCAGCTTGAGATCTCGGCGTAGCGACCGTAGCTGGGCAGCCAGACCTCGATGTCGTAGGTCTTGGCGCTGCAGAACCCCAGATCGCCGCCGCACAGCTGCACAACGCGGTACGGCAAACCCAGTTTTTGCAGCGCGGTCTCGGCGTCGTGTGTCAGGCGCTCGAGCTCGTCGTAGCTGGTGTCGGGATGGCTGAACTTGACCAGCTCGACCTTGTTGAACTGGTGCTGGCGGATCAGCCCGCGGGTATCGCGCCCCGCCGACCCCGCCTCGGCGCGGAAACAGGCGCTGTAGGCGCAGTATTTGACGGGCAGCGCGGCCGCGTCCAGAATCTCGTCGCGGTGGTAGTTGGTGACCGGCACCTCCGCCGTCGGAATCAAAAAGTAATCGAGCCCCTCGAGTTTGAACATATCCTCCTCGAACTTGGGCAGCTGACCGGTTCCGGTCATCGAGGCGCGGTTCGCCATGTAGGGCGGAAAGATCTCGGTGTAACCGTGCTCGGTGCTGTGCAGATCGAGGTAGAAGTTCCAGATCGCGCGCTCGAGCCGCGCGCCGAGTCCTTTGTAGAAGTGGAAGCGCGCGCCGGTGACCTTCGCCGCCCGCTCGGGATCCAGAATCCCCAGCGCCGCGCCGATCTCCCAGTGCGGCTTGGGCGCGAAATCAAACGCTGTCGGGGTGCCGAAGCGGCGAATCTCGGGGTTCGCCTCGCTGTCCGCGCCGGCCGGCACACTGCCGTCGGGCGCGTTGGGAATCGCGTAGAGCAGCGTGTTCTGCTGTTCCTCCAGCGCGGCGAGCTCGGCGTCGATACCCTTGCCCTCGTCGGCCAGCGTCTTCATCTCGGCCATCAGCGCCGCGGGATCGCCGCCCGCCTTCTTGATCTGCGGAATCTCCTTGCTCGCGGTGTTCTGCCGCGCCTTGATGGCGTCGCCGCGCGCGATCAGCGCCCGCCGATCCCTGTCGAGCGCCACAATCGCGTCGACCGCGCCGTCGTAGTCCTTGTTGCGAACTTTCAGTTTTTCTTTTATTTCCCCGGGATTCTCCCGGATTCGCTTGATGTCCAGCATAGGGGACACTCCTTATCGTTTATTGTTTTGGCAGCGGAACGTCTCCCCGCGCGAGATCAGGGACGCCCGGGTTCGCTGATCGTGCCGCACCCGTCTTGTTGCGACGTCCATGGTATCTCCTTTTCTGCCTTGTTCCACGTGGAACAGCGGCGGGCTGTATTGCAGGCACAGAGGCGCCTGTGTCGGGTTCACGGTCGGCGGCAGTGCGCTACCGGCCCAGCTTATTGGCAAATTCGTAGAGCTGATCTTTCGATTAGAAATCGACCGCGAGCGTGCCGCGTCCGTCCTTGTAGTCGACGCGCACCTCGACGCCCAGCGCGTTCTGCAGCGCCAGCGCCACCTCGGTGGCGGCGGGGTCCTGTGCGGGGGGCAACTTGATCTTCTGCTGCTTCGCGGGGTTCTGGCAGTAGCGCTCGGCTTGCCGAACCGTCATGCCCTCGGTCGCGACCTTGCGGGCAACCTCGCTGCGCACGCTCTCATCCGCGATGGCCAGAATCGCCTTGGCGTGGCCGGTCGTGATGTCCCCGGCCTGCAGCAGCGCCAAGACATCGTCGGGCAGCGACAGCAGGCGCAGCGCGTTCGCGACGGTCGGCCGCGATCGCCCCACCTGCCGCGCGACCTGTTCCTGCGTCAGGCTGGCGCGCTCCATCAGCTGGCGGTAGCCGTGCGCCTCCTCGACGGGGTTGAGATCCTCGCGCTGCAGATTCTCGATCAGCGCGTAGGTCATGGCCTCGAGGTCGCTGATGTTGCGCACGATGGCCGGGATTGTCGTCTTTCCCGCCATGCGGCTGGCGCGCCAGCGGCGCTCGCCCGCCACGATGCGGT
The DNA here is from genome assembly GCA_031554355.1 of Oscillospiraceae bacterium. Lineage (GTDB taxonomy): Bacteria > Bacillota > Clostridia > Oscillospirales > Ruminococcaceae > JAVBRN01. The sequence continues at coordinate 1,842 of JAVBVJ010000002.1, read as the reverse complement.
ATCCGCCCTCGGGCAGCGGCCGGACTAAGATCGGTTGAATCACGCCGTGTTCGGCGATCGAGTTCGCGAGTTCGCCGAGCGCCTCGTCCGAGAACACGCAGCGCGGCTGGTTGCGGTCGGGCTCGATGTCGCTGATGCGAATCTCGGTCGCGTCGCCCGCCCCGCCGTCGGGCGCGATATCGTTGTCGACGAACAGCGCCTCCAGTCCCCTGCCCAGTCCGCCTTTCTTTGTTGCACTCATGCTTCGTTGCTCCCAATTCTTCTGTTATTGGCCAAAAACTCCTCGGCCAGTCGGTCGTACGCCTCGGAGCCCTTGGAGCCGGCGTCGTAGTATTTGATCGGTTTGCCGAAACTCGGCGCTTCGGACACCCGCACATTGCGCGGACTCGCGGCGCTGAACACCTTCTGGGGGAAGAAGCGCTTGACCTCCTCGACGACCTGCACCGTCAGGTTGATGCGGGAATCGTACATCGTGATCAGCACGCCCTCGATCTCGAGGTTGGGGTTGTACAGTTTCTTGACCTGCCGCACCGTCGACATCAGCTGCGACAGCCCCTCAAGCGCGTAGAATTCACACTGGATCGGGATCAGGATCGTGTCGGCGGCGTCGAGGCCGTTGAGCGTCAGCAGCCCCAGCGACGGCGGACAGTCGATCAGAATAAAATCATACTCGTGCTTGTGGCTGACAATCGCGTCCCGCAGCTTAAACTCGCGCCGCTGCAGGTTGACCAGCTCGATCTCGGCGCCGGCAAGGTCGATGTGGGACGGAATCAGCCACACATTGTTGTAGTCGGTTTTCAGCACGACATCCTCGAAGCTCCGGTTGCCCATCAGCACATCGTAGGCCGAGCCCGTCAATGTGCGGCGGTTAATGCCGTATCCGCTCGTTGCGTTGCCCTGCGGGTCGATGTCGATCAGCAGGATCCGCTTGCCTAGCGCGCCCAGCGCGGCCGCGAGGTTGACGGCGGTGGTCGTCTTGCCGACGCCGCCTTTCTGGTTCGTGATCGTGACGATTTTGCCCATTCGTTTCTCCTTGTTCCACGTGGAACACCCCACGCGCTGTTCGGTCTTCTGTTTTCATAGTGTATCGGATTTGCCGAAAAAAGTAAATGTATTCCTGTAAAATCGGTGACAGCGGAGCGCGGTTTTGCTATACTGGGTCTATGAGCTCAACCCACAACAACCCGGAGGACTTGCTCTCGGTCTGCGGCGTTCCCTGTTTCGCCTGCGCCGCATTTTTGCGCGCCAAGGATCCCTGCCCCGGCTGCCGGGACCGGCGCGAGGAGGCACGGCGCAAAAGCGGACGCGGCTGCGCCAAAAAGCGGTGCGCCGCCGAGCGCGGCGTGCGCGCGTGCTTCGCGTGCGACAGGTTCCCCTGCGCCCGCATCCGCGATCTCGCGAAACGGTACGCGAAGGATTACGACTACGATCTGATCGGAATCGGCCTGCGCGCCCGAACCGACCCCGCCGGTCTCGCGGCGGCGCTGCGGCAGCGCACGACCTGCAAAGAATGCGGCGGCGTCCTCGACCTGCACCACCGGCGGTGCTTCGCGTGCGGGAAACCGGAAATCGAATAAAGATCTACAAAAGAAATTTTCGTCCACTGAATTTCCCCTCCCACGGAGGGGTGTCGCGCAGCGCCGGGGGGTCTCAGCCTTGGAGCAGCGTGCGCGAAATCTTCGGAACAATCAACTTCTCAAAGGAGTAATGCGATGGAATTCAATCTATACTTTCCGACCGATATCGTCAGCGGCGTCGGGTGCGTGCGCGCCAACGCAAAGAAGCTGGGTGCGCTGGGTGACCGCGCGCTGATCGTCACCGGCAGCAACGCCGCCATCAAGA
>JAVBVJ010000159.1:0-12803 GCA_031554355.1 Oscillospiraceae bacterium | reverse complement strand
AGCACTTTTGTGTCTATCTAGGTGCCAAAATTGTAACTTTCTTAATTATCACCTACGGCGGAAAAATTGTCAAACCGCGGAATAACTTGACATTCCGGGATCATCCAATCTATAATGATACCAATAAGACGATGACAAAGGCAGTAGCGCGCAGGCGAACCCGACAGCGACCGAAGGTTTGGTGAGAGCTTCGGGGCAGTAGCAGCGTGTGAATATCTCTTTTGAGTCGCGGCCCGAACCCCCGCGGGGCAGTAGGCGCCGACGGCACTCCGCCGTTACCGGAGACGCATATGTCGGTATGCTGTGGTAGGTGGTTTGCGAAGCGCGCTTCGTCCTGTTCACAGGGCGGCGCCTTTTTTGTTGCCGAGATGCGGTTATATAGTCAATTAGATTGAAAAAGTTTCACTTTTTTCAATCGGCAAGCAAAGCTTGCCGGCACGTCTATGGCGTGCAATGGACTATGCACTCGATTTACAGCAACTTCAAAAATGATTTACACAATCACTTTTGAACATTGTTGCGTGTGCAAGCGTTTTATAGGTCATATCCACGTGTAATTCTTTATTCAAAACGCTGTAAGCCGCCAAGTTGGCGGCACTGTGGGACTATCGCCCCAGCTTCAAAACAGAACTGAACTGTTTTGAAGTTAAATCAGTATAACATCTGGAGGGTCCGTATGTACGAGAAAGTTTCATCCAACCTGAATTTTGCCGAGCGCGAACTGAAAACGCTGGATTTCTGGAAGCAGAACGACGTATTCCGCAAAAGCATCAGCCAGCGCGAGGGCAAGCCGGTCTTCACGTTCTACGACGGGCCGCCGACCGCCAACGGCACCCCGCACATCGGCCACGTCGAGACCCGCGCCATCAAGGATCTCATCCCGCGCCACCGCGCCATGAAAGGCTACAAGGTCGTGCGGAAGGCGGGCTGGGACACCCACGGGCTGCCCGTCGAGCTCGAGGTCGAGCGGTCGCTGGGGCTGGACGGCAAGGAGCAGATCGAGGCCTACGGCATCGCGCCGTTCATCGAAAAATGCAAAGAGAGCGTCTGGAAATACAAGGGCATGTGGGAGAATTTCTCGGAGGCCGTCGGCTTCTGGGCGGACATGGACGACCCGTATGTCACCTACCACAACGAGTACATCGAGTCGGTGTGGTGGTCGCTGAAACAGGTCTTCGACCGCGACCTGCTCTACAAGGGCCACAAGACCGTCCCCTACTGCCCGCGCTGCGGAACGCCGCTGTCCTCCCACGAGGTCGCGCAGGGTTACCGCGACGTCAAGGAGAAATCCGCGATCGTGCGCTTCAAAGTCAAGGGCGAAGACGCCTACTATCTCGCGTGGACGACGACCCCGTGGACGCTGCCCTCCAACCTCGCGCTGTGCGTCAGCCCGAAGGAGGATTACGTCAAAGTTTCGTGCGGCGACGAGGTGCTGATTCTCGCCGAGGCGCTGTGCGGCACCGTGCTGGGCGAAAACTACACCGTGCTCGAGCGCTTCAAAGGCGCCGAACTCGAACACCGGGAGTACGAGCCGCTGTTCAATTTCGTCCGACCCGACGGCAAAGCATTCTATGTCACCACCGGCGATTTCGTCACGCTCTCGGACGGCACCGGCATCGTGCACATCGCGCCGGCGTTCGGCGAGGACGACTCGGTTGTCGGCCGCCGCTACGGGCTTCCGTTCGTGCAGCTCGTCGACGCGCGCGGCAACATGACCGCCGAGACGCCGTGGGCCGGCACCTTCGTCAAACAGGCCGACCCCATCATTTTAAAGGACCTGACGGAGCGCGGTCTGCTGTACAGCGCGCCGAATTTCGAGCACAGCTATCCGTTCTGCTGGCGCTGCGATACGCCGCTCATCTACTACGCGCGGGAATCGTGGTACATCCGCATGACCGCGGTCTGCGAGGATCTGCTGCGCAACAACGACACGATCAACTGGGTGCCCGACACGATCGGCCAGAAGCGCTTCCGCGACTGGATCGCCAACGTGCAGGACTGGGCGATCTCGCGCAACCGCTACTGGGGCACGCCGCTCAATATCTGGGTCTGTTCCTGCGGCCATCAACACGCCGTCGGCTCGATCGAGGAACTGAAATCGATGTCGGACAACTGCCCCGCGGACATCGAGCTGCACCGCCCCTACATCGACGCGGTCACGCTGCGCTGCCCCGAGTGCGGCGGCGAGATGCGGCGCACCGAGGAGGTCATCGACTGCTGGTACGACAGCGGCGCGATGCCGTTCGCCCAGTGGCACTATCCGTTTGAGAACAAAGCGATCTTCGACGAGAACTACCCCGCCGATTTCATCTCCGAGGCCGTCGACCAGACGCGCGGCTGGTTCTACTCGCTGCTCGCGATCTCGACGCTCATCTTCAACGACTCCTGCTTTAAAAACTGCGTTGTGATGGGGCATGTGCTCGACAAGGACGGCCAGAAGATGTCCAAGAGCAAAGGCAACGCCGTCGACCCGCTCGCGACACTGCAAAAGCACGGCGCGGACGCCGTCCGCTGGTACTTCTACGAGGGCAGCGCGCCGTGGCTGCCCAAGCGCTACTCCGACGACGCCGTTGTCGAGGGACAGCGGAAGTTCCTCGGTACGCTATGGAACAGCTACGCGTTCTATGTGCTGTACGCCGATATCGACGGCTTCGACCCGACGAAATACGCGCTCGAGCCCGACAAGCTGCCGGTTATGGACCGCTGGCTTCTATCCAAGCTGAACACTCTAATCACCGAGATGGACGACAACCTCGAGAACTACCGCATCACCGAGACGGCGCGCGCGGCACAGGCGTTTGTCGACGACCTCAGCAACTGGTACGTCCGCCGCTCGCGCGAGCGCTTCTGGGCCAAGGGGATGGAACAGGACAAGATCAACGCCTACATGACGCTGTACACCGCGCTGGTCACGCTCTCGAAACTGCTGGCGCCCATGATCCCGTTTATGACCGAGGACATCTACCGCAATCTGGTCTGCAACTTCGATGCCGCCGCGCCGGCCAGCGTTCATCTCTGCGACTACCCTGTGGCGGACCATGCGCTGATCGACACCGAGCTCGAGCGCAACATGGACGCCGTCCTCAAGCTCGTCGCGCTGGGGCGCGCCGCGCGCAACGACGCGGGCTTAAAAAACCGCCAGCCGCTGCAGACGATGTACATCGGCTGTCCCGTGCCGCTCTCCGTGTTCTACACCGACATCATCGCCGAGGAGCTGAACATCAAGGCGCTGGAGCTCACCGACGACATGAGCGCGTTCGGCAGCTATCTGTTTAAACCGCAGCTGAAAACGCTGGGCCCGCGCTACGGCAGCAGGCTGGGCGAGATCCGCACCGCATTGCAGCAGCTGGACGGCAGCGCCGCCAAAGCCGAGCTCGACGCCGGCGGGGAGCTGGTGCTGAAACTGCCCGGCGGCGACATCGTTCTCGCGCCCGAGGATCTGCTGATGGAATCGGCCCGCGTCGAGAACTACGTCTCGGCCTCCGAGGGCGGCTACGCCGTCGCGCTCGACACCCGGCTGACCCCGGCGCTGATCGAGGAGGGCTATGTCCGCGAGCTGGTCAGCAAGATCCAGACCATGCGCAAGGACGCGGGCTTCGAGGTCATGGACAACATCACGCTGACAGCGGCGGGCAACGACAACATCCGCGCCATTCTCGAGCGCAACGCCGACGCGGTGCTGCACGACGTCCTCGCCACACAGCTGCTGTTCGACGCCCCGCCCGCCGACAGCTTCGAGAAACAGTGGGACATCAACGGCGAGACGGTCACGCTCGCGGTGCAGCGCATCTGAGGCTCCCGATCCGGTTCCGACACAACAAAAGAGGATTGCCGAAGCCATCCTCTTTTTTGCGTTTGCTTACCAGCGTCCGCCGCCGCCGCCACCCGAACCGCCGCCGCTGGAGCCGCCGCCCGAGAAGCCGCCTCCGCCACCCGAGAAGCTTCCGCCGCTGCCGCTGCTTGCGGACACCGGACGGGAGTTCAGGGTACTGCCCATGCTGTTCATCTGCTGGGCCATCACCATCGTCATGGGCACCGAGGGATCGACGCCCGCGCCGTAGTACCAGGTGGGCGGCCGGGTCAGAAGGCCGTCGAACTTCTTGCTCCAGATCGCCGTCACGCCTAGTACCTGTGCGTAGGGCAGAATATTGTAGTAGTAATCCGGGTTCTGCTCCAGCATCGCCTCGAGCTGGGGACGCTCGGCGGTCGTAAGGAACATCTTGAAGCCGATGCATTTCTCCAGAATAAAGGCGCCGAAATCCGAGACGCGCGCGATGAGCGGCGAGACCAGCATGCCGACCACCGTCGTGATCGAGAAGATGCCCGCGGTGATGACGGACATGTGGCCCGAGCGCGCGATCGACACCACCAGAACGCCGATCAGGATCGCGCCGATGATGAACGCGATGATCGTGGCGGGCACCGGGCTCTTTTTGTGTTTGTTTGTGACCGCGGACCGCACCAGGGAGGTCGCGAAGAAGGAGCCGATCGCCGCGATGCTCACCGCGACGAAGCCGCCTGAGAAGATGCCGATACCGAACAGCGCGATCAGGCAGGCGAAGAACAGGAGATAGGACAGCGAGTCCGCCGAGCGGTTCGTGATGCTGCGTGTGCCCGTAAACGAGCTCCGCACGGCCGTCGTCGCCTGCTGAACCGCGACGTAGAAGTTATTCTCAAGCTGCCAGCTTGCGACGGAATTGTTGTCGACCTGTTGCGGCTGCGCTTTCAGCAAGCGGTCCATGATGCCCGCCATGCCCTGCCGGTTGATGTTCCAGAGGTCGTTCCATAGGTCGACCTCGTACCGGGGATGCTTCGAGTCCAGATCGCTCGTGCGGTGCAGCACGAAGTTTTTCTTGTCCTGCATCTCGATCTTCAGGTGTCCGTGGCTCGCCCAGTAGTAAATGAGCGCGGTGATGTCGCGCCCGTCGACGGTGCGGTCGATGACGTAGCCGACCTCGGCGGGGTTCATGCCGTCGGGCGGGTAGTACTCGATCGGCGGACTCAACGGCCGCTGTTTTTTGTAGAACACCGCGAGCAGCACCGAGATCAGACCCAACACGCCGCCCGCGCCCGCGCCGAGGTAATCGAGCAGCGTCGTGCGCCGCGAGAAGGTGCCGTCGGGGTAGGTGACAACTAAGGTCATGCGCTCGCGAGTACTCAGCATACCGGTGCCGGTCACCGTGCAGCCATCCAGCTCTTTGTCGATCGTGTAGCGGTGGGACTGGTCGGCGGATTCGTTGTACCGCCCGATGATCAGATCGGTCCCTTTGGGTTGCCCGACCGGCGCCGAGTACCGGATGTTGTAGTGTTCGATGTAGGATTCGTGCAGCGTATCCCAGAACACCAGCGCGATGACATCGTCCTCGCCGTCGCGCCCCATCACGCGGGTGTACTCGATGCGGATCTCGGCCTCGAGCTGCTCGTTCGCCGTCGTGCCGCCGTAGTCGAACCAGACGGCGTAATCCGTCGTATCGTACTTGCCGCCCGGCATCGTGACCGTCACCGATTTCAGCTGAAACGACGTGTCGTCGACAGCGGGAAGCCGAACCTGCAGACTGCCCTCAGGATCCTGCGGCGTAAAGACGACCTTTTCCGTGATGACCAGCCCGCTGTACTTGTCGGCGGTCACCGTCGCGTCAAATTGATTGATGATATAGGGCGGCACATACTCCTTGGCGTCCGGGAACGCGCCCTCGGTAAACTCCGCCCAGTAGGTCACGCCGCTGTACGCCGGAATCGTGTCGGTGGATTCGAGCTTGACGACACGCGCAGCCTCGATCTTCGACATGCGGATGTTCAGATCGTTGCCGTTGGCGCCGTAGGGGCCGCTGACGATATTGTCGTTCAGCAGCTCGCCGTTCTCGGGCAATTGGATCTCGGCGCTGAAATGCGCGACCGGCGCGTCGAGACTTCCGCCCAGCACGTTGACGTAGAAATAATCCTTGTCGCTGACGTAGTCGGCGTAGTGCCGCAGATTGTAGCGCAGCACGTATTCTTTCGGGCCCGACAGCGTGACATCGGGATCCCCGATGCGCACCTCGAGTTCCCCGCCGACCTGGTTGACCTCGAACGGCGCGCCGTCCACCGAGATATCGGTGACCCGGTAGCCCTCCGCCTCCGCTTCCAGCGGGATCGTCCGGAAAATGCCGTGGGATTCCTCGTTGAACCAGACGGCGATCGTCTCGGTGATCTCGTAGGTGCGGTCGGACTGCGCGACGACCTTGACGGCGTAATCCTCGTAGTAGTACGGCTCGTTTCGAAACGCCGCCGCACTGACCGACCCGCTCAGCGCCGTCACCATCAGTATGATGATCAGAAAACTAATCAAGTACCTGCTATATTTTTTCATCAGGATACCTCGGCTTTCAAAAAAAGCGGTTAAGAGACTTAACCGCTTTTCCACAATCGTGATCTTAGAACTTTATCTGAACATTCTGGCGCTCGGCCTCGTCGGAAATCTCGAAGAACGGCTCCGGCTTGTAGCCGAAAATGCCCGCGAGAATCACGGTCGGGAACGTCCTGCACTTCGTATTATAGTTGCGGACCGTGCCGTTGTAGTACTTGCGGGACTGGGCCAGATCGTTTTCAACCGAGGTCAGCTGCGTCTGCAGGTTCAGGAACTGGGTGTCGGCTTTCAGGTTGGGGTACTGCTCGACGACGACCATCAGCTGGCGCAGCGCACCGGTGACTTCCTTGTCGGCCGCGATCTTGTCCTCGTGGCTCGCGTTGGGGTTGTTGACGACGCCGCCGCGCGCCTGAACGACATTCATCAGCGTCTCGGCCTCGTGTTTCGCGTAGCCCTTGACCGTCTCCACCAGGTTCGGAATGAGGTCAAACCGTTTTTTCAGAAAGATATCGATGCCCGAAAATGCCTCTTCGACCAAAACTTTCAGTTTAACAAGACCATTGTATCCGCCGATTGCCCAGAGCACGATAACGACAACAATCGCTACCAGAATCCATACTATTGTCATGTTCATTCCTCCTGTATTTGGATGATAAATCAATTATATAGTCCGCTGTTCAAAAAAACAACCGAAATCAAAAAAAAGGCGCTTTCAACAGGCCGTCGCCCCGCCGCTGCGCTGTGCGGCAATTGCTTTTTTGGAACCGGTATATTATAATATTTTATATTGAACAAGTTGGAGCGATGGATGAAACCTCTGGTATTTCAATCGGATTTCGGCTATTCGGACGGCGCGGTCAGCGCGATGTACGGCGTCGCCGAGAGCGTCTCGAGCGAGCTTCGCCTGTACGACCTGACCCACGACATCCCCCAGTACAATATCTGGGAGGCGAGCTACCGGCTGATCCAAACCGTGATCTACTGGCCCGCCGGCACCGTGTTTGTCAGCGTTGTCGATCCCGGCGTCGGTTCGACGCGCCGCAGCATCGCCGCCCTGACCGCGAGCGGCCAGATCATCGTCACCCCCGACAACGGCGCGCTGACCCACATCAAGCGCATGATCGGCATCACCGAGGCCCGCACCATCGACGAGAGCATCAACCGCCTGCCCGGCAGCGGCGACAGCTACACGTTCCACGGCCGCGACATCTACGCCTATTCCGGCGCGCGCCTCGCCGCGGGCATCATCGATTTCGCCGAGATCGGCCCGCTCGTCGAGCCCGACTCGATCGTCATGCTCGAGGTCACGGATCCCGTTCTAACCGGCGACACCATCACCGGCACCATCGACGTCTTCGACGTGCGGTTCGGCAGCCTGTGGACAAACATCGACTACGCGCTGTTTAAAAAGCTGGGTTTCACCTACGGCGACCGCGTCGAAGTCGAGATCACGAACAGCTCCCGCGTCATCTACAAAAACTCGATGGTTTTTGCCAAGAATTTTGCCGATGTCTATGTCGGCGAGCTGCTGGTCTACGTCAACAGCCTCTCGCACATGGCCGTCGCCATCAACCAGGGCAACTTCGCGCTGGCGTACAACATCGGGTCCGGCAACGGCTGGGTCATCTCGCTGCGCCGCCCCACAAGATAGTCGGCACTACCGAAAGGTATGCGAATAGAGAAAAACAGTTGAGAAGGAGTATTACCATGAAAGCAGTACGTTCAGTTGTCGCGATTGGTATCGGCGCAGCGCTCTTCTTCGTAATCGGGTACGCCGTTCGTGTACCGATTTTTGCCAATACGAACATCGGGTTCCAGTATGCGATCCTCGCATTCTTCGGTGTCGTGTTCGGACCGGTCGTCGGCGGCCTTGTCGGCCTCATCGGCCACGCCCTGATCGACCTGACCTACGGCTGGGGCATTTGGTGGAGCTGGGTCATCGTCTCTGGCATCGTCGGCGTCGGCTTCGGTCTGCTCAAGAAACTAGTCAACATCGAGACCGGCTTCGGCGTGAAAAAGGCGATCACCTTCAACATCGGAAATCTGATCTGCAACGGCCTCGGCTGGGCGCTGATCGCGCCGATTCTCGATCAGGTAATCTACAAAGAACCGTTCGACAAAGTCATCACCCAGGGCTGGAGCGGCGGAATCTCGAACTTCCTCGCCGTGCTGGTCATCGGAACCCTGTTGCTGTTCCTGTACAGCAAAACGAAATTCAGCAAAGGCAGCCTGACGAAAGAATAGTTCTCTCTATCCGGCGCAACCGCCTTCCTCGTCCTCCGGCGGGGAAGGTGTATTTTTGCAGTGACAAAGGAAGTTTCATGGCCGAGCCGATTATCCGTTTTGCCCATTTCGGGTTCCAGTACGACGCGCAGGCGGAACCGACGTTATATGATATCTCGCTCGACATCGCGCCGGGCGAAAAGGTGCTGGTTGTCGGGCCCTCCGGCAGCGGCAAAAGCACCTTGTCCAACTGTATCAACGGGCTGATCCCGTTCAGCTACAAAGGCGAGAGCACCGGGCTGCTGCGCGTCAACGACGAGCCCGCCAAGGACCAGAGTATCTTCAAGCTCGCCAAAACCGTCGGCACCGTACTGCAGGATACCGACGGCCAGTTCGTAGGCCTGACGGTCGCCGAGGACATTGCGTTCAGCATGGAGAACGACTGCGCCTCCCTCGAGGAGATGCGGCAGCGCGTCCGAAAGGCCGCCGCGTTGGTCGGCATCGACACCCATCTCGACCACTCGCCGCAGGATCTCTCGGGCGGCCAAAAACAGCGCGTCAGCATGGCCGGCGTGCTGGTCGACGACGTCGGCGTGTTGCTCTTCGACGAGCCTCTGGCGAACCTCGACCCGCTGACCGGCAAACAGACCATCGAGCACATCGGGACGATCCAGCAGTCGACCGGCGCCACCGTCCTGATGATCGAACACCGGCTGGAGGACGCGCTCCACCGCCCCGTCGACCGCATCGTCTTGATCGACGAGGGCAGAATCGTCGCGGACCTTCCGCCCGCAGCGCTGCTCTGTACCGACCTGCTCGCCAAAACCGGCATTCGGGAACCGCTGTACCTGACGGCGCTGCGCTACGCGGGGGTCCCCTTCTCCGCCGATAACCACCCCGAGCACATCGATGCCCTGGCGCTCGACGAGACGGCGAAAGAGGCCGTCCGCCGCTGGTACCGCGAAACCAAACCCGCGCACCGCGCGGCCGGCGACGAACTGCTGCTCGAGGTGCAAAACATTGATTTTGAATATATCCCCGGAAAACCCATTCTGAAGGACATCTCGTTTTCGCTGAACCGCAGCGAGATGGTCGCGATCGTCGGCGAGAACGGCGCCGGCAAAAGCACGTTATCTAAAGTGATCTGCGGCTTCGAGAAGGAGAACGCCGGGTTTGTCCGCATGCAAGGCCGCGACCTCGCCGGAGACACCATCGTCGAGCGGGCCCGCCGCATCGGTTATGTCATGCAGAACCCCAACCAGATGATCAGCAAGATACTGATCTACGACGAGGTTGCGCTGGCGCTGCAGCAGCGCGGCGATCTGCCCGAGGAGGAGATCCGCGCGCGCGTCGAGGAAACATTGAAGATCTGCGGGCTCTACCCGTTCCGCAACTGGCCCATCTCGGCGCTCAGCTTCGGCCAGAAAAAGCGCGTGACGATCGCGGCGGTGCTGGTGCAGTCCCCCGAGATTCTGCTGCTCGACGAGCCGACTGCCGGGCAGGATTTCCGCCACTACACCGAGATCATGGAATTTTTACAGGAACTGAACCGGCAGGGCGTCACCGTCGTGATGATCACCCACGACATGCACCTGATGCTGGAGTACGCCGACCGCGCGCTGGTGCTGTCGGGCGGCGCGCTGATCGCCGATCTGCCGGCCGCCGCCGTGCTGACCAGCCCCGAGCTGACGGCGCGCGCGAGTCTAAAAGAAACCAGCCTGTACCGCCTCGCGCAGCTGTGCGGCATCGAGGACGGCACCGGCTTTGTCCAGCACTTCATCGATTACGACCGGGAGGTGCGCGGCCATGTCTAAAAGCCAACAGTCCGGCCTTGGATACATCGACCGCGACTCCCCGATCCACCGCCTCTGCGGCTCGACAAAACTGCTGATGACGGTGTTTATCAGCATCGCCTCGATGATCACCTACGACACCCGCTACCTCGTCTTTTTCGTCGTGCTGGCGTTCGTGCTGTTCGCGGTCTCGAAGATCCGCCTGCGCGAACTGAAAACCGTATTGTCGCTGATCGGCATCTTTTTGCTCATCAACACGCTCGCGGTCTTTTTGTTCTCGCCCGAGGAGGGCGTCAAGGTGTACGGCACGCGCCACGAGATCGCGCATCTGTTCCTGAACTACTACCTGACGCAGGAGGAGCTGTTTTACCTGCTCAACGTCTGTCTCAAGTATTTCGCGGTCATGCCCGTCGCACTGGTCTTTATCGCGACGACCGAGCCCAGCGAGTTCGCCTCGTCGCTCAACAAGATCGGGGTCGGGTACCGCGCGGCCTACGCTGTGTCTCTGGCGCTGCGCTACATTCCGGACGTGCGGCGCGATTACGTCAACATCAATCAGGCGCAGCAGGCACGCGGCATCGACACCACGAAAAAAGCGTCGCTCGGCAAACGCATCAAGAACGTGGTCGCGATTCTGTTTCCGCTGCTGTTCACCAGCCTCCAGCGCATTGACGTCATCGCGAACGCGATGGAGCTGCGCGGGTTCGGCAAAAACAAAAAGCGCACCTGGTACCGCGCGCGGGCGTTTCGCCCCGTCGACATCGCGGTCATCGTCGGCTGCGCGCTGCTGATTGTTGTCAGCGTCCTGTTCAACTACTGGAACGGCGGCCGCTTCTACAACCCGTTTGTCTAGCCGCGCTCCCATGAACATCTGAATCGGAGCACCCGACATGGAACCGTTCGAACCGCTCGACCCCGCGAACCTCGCGGACTTGAAGCCGTTTCTCGAAAACGACGGCATGGTCTGCGACACCGGAAAACTCGCGGAATTTCTCGCTGCGGACGGCGCACATGGTTTTCTGTACCGGGTCGACGGCGTCGCGGTCGGCTTTGCGTACGGCTGCCGGTTGCTGCGTCCCGCCGCCGCGCGGGAACTGTATCTGCACACGATGGATATTCTTCCTGCACACCAACACAAGGGGTACGGGACGCGCTTCCTGCAAAGTATGCTGCGCTTCGCGGAGGAAAACGGATTCTGCAATCTGTTCCTGTGCTCGTCGCAGTCGCTGAAGAACACCTGCAAGATCTACGAGCGCTGCGGCGGCGGGCGGGCGTGCACGGACGAGGTCGTCTACAACTATCCGCTCGGTTAAGCATACAGAAAAAAGGAAGTCTTTTGCCGGCGAAAGACTTCCTTTTTGTTTTCCGAAAAATGCTATTTCAGGTTCGTCCAGACATTGCACAGATGCGTCGCCAGAAATGCGCCGCCCAGCACCGCAAGCAATGTGTTGCCGCGCCACAGCCCGATAAAGGTGTAGTAGAGCGGCGGCATCGCGACCAGCAACCCTAAAATAATGCCGAGGCTCTGGTTCCCTCGGAAGTAAAAGACCCAGCCGATGTAGTACGCGAGCAGCGCCGCCGCCGCAACACAGAAGAAGAGAATCTCTTTCGATGTGCGCAGCGAGAACCACGGCGTGTCGTTCCGCACCACAAACAGCATCACGACGATGCAGCCGATGCCCAGCACCTTCTCAAGCCCGTTCAGCATCGGCGACTTGTCCTGCATCGCCGTCAGCACGTTCGTCTCCATCGGAACGAGCGGCATAATCATGTAGGGCAGCTCCTGCAGCGCAAAGAGCAGCAGCCCCAGCGCGAACAGGCCGAAACTCTGATGCTGTGTCAGTTTGATCCATCTTACCATAGGCAACCCCGCGTCTGAATTCTAGTCTTTATTATAGCACAATTGCGGGACGAAAAGCCGCCCTTTTCAGGGCGGTTTCGTTGATTTTTCGCGGGCCGTGCGGCTAGTACGCGAACGAGAACGAGGTGTTCGCGACCGTGATCATGACGATGAGCAGGCCGTTGATGATGCCGCCGAGGTAGATGTTGCCGGTGCGGCGGAACAGCGCGACGTTGAGCGCCGCCGCGATGCCGAGTATCGGGATAAACGGGAAGATTAGAATCGGAACCAGCGCCATCGCGGAGCCGAGGAAGCCCGGCATGATAGGGCCGAAGAAGGTCGCGCCGGTGATCAGACAGGGCAGGTACTGCAGCGCCGTGAACAAGGTGACGCCCAGCATGTTCCAGCCGACGCTGACCAGCATCTGTTTGCGCGCGCTCCAGTTCGCGAAGCGGTTGCGCGACAGCGCGAGGCTGTTGACGCAGTAGAAGAACAGGAACGGCAGCGCGTACTTCACCGCGACCCAGATCTTGTTCGCGGAAAACACGCGGACGGCGAACGACCAGATGCGGAAATCGGATTTGAAGAAGTAATCCGCCGC
>JAVBVJ010000123.1:0-9164 GCA_031554355.1 Oscillospiraceae bacterium | reverse complement strand
GCGATCGACTCCGGCGTCGTGGTGCTGGCCAAAAAGGATGGTGTCGTCTCGCGCGTTCAGGCCGACCGCATCGTTATCCGCAACGACGACAAGACCGAAACCAGCTATAAAATTATCAAGTTCCTGCGCAGCAACCAGGCGACCTGCATCAACCAGCGCCCGATCGTGCGCGTCGGCGACGTGGTCAAGAAAGGCGATGTCATCGCCGACGGCCCCGCGACCGACCAGGGCGAGATCTCGCTCGGCAAGAACGTGCTGATCGGCTTTATGACGTGGGAGGGCTACAACTACGAAGACGCCGTGCTCATCAACGAAAAGATCGTGCGCGACGACGTCTTTACCTCTATCCACATCGAGGAATACGAGATCGAGGCCCGCGACACCAAGCTTGGCCCCGAGGACATCACCCGCGACATCCCGAATGTCGGCGACGACGCGCTGAAGGATCTCGACGAGCGCGGCATCATCCGCGTCGGCGCGGAAGTCAGCGCCGGCGACATACTGGTCGGCAAGGTCACCCCGAAGGGCGAGACCGAGTTGACGGCGGAGGAGCGCCTGCTGCGCGCCATCTTCGGCGAAAAAGCGCGCGAAGTCCGCGACACCTCGCTGCGCGTGCCGCACGGCGAGTACGGCATCGTGGTCGATGTCAAGGTGTTCACCCCGCAGAACTCCGACGAACTGAACCCCGGCGTCAACATGGTTGTGCGCTGCTACATCGCCCAGAAACGCAAGATCTCGGTCGGCGATAAAATGGCGGGCCGCCACGGCAACAAGGGCGTCGTCTCCCGCATTCTGCCGCAGGAGGATATGCCGTTTCTGCCCGACGGCACCCCGCTCGACATCGTGCTGAACCCGCTGGGCGATCCGTCCCGAATGAACATCGGTCAGGTGCTGGAAGTGCACCTCGGGTATGCCGCGAAGGTGCTGAACTGGCGGATTATGACGCCGGTCTTCGACGGCGCGCACGAATCCGAGATCCGCGAGTGCCTCGAGTTTGCCGGTTACGACGAGGACGGCAAATCGTGGCTGTACGACGGCCGCACCGGCGACTGCTTCGACAACGAGGTCACGGTCGGTTACATGTACTTCCTGAAACTGCATCATCTGGTCGACGACAAGATCCACGCCCGGTCCACGGGCCCGTACTCGCTGGTAACACAGCAGCCGCTGGGCGGTAAAGCCCAGTTCGGCGGCCAGCGTTTCGGCGAGATGGAGGTGTGGGCGCTCGAGGCCTACGGCGCCGCCTACACGTTGCAGGAGATCCTGACCGTCAAGTCCGACGACGTGGTCGGCCGCGTCAAGACCTACGAGTCGATCGTCAAGGGACAGAACATCCCGAAAGCGGGCATCCCGGAATCCTTCCGCGTGTTGATCAAAGAGCTTCAGTCGCTGGCGCTCAACGTCAAGGTGCTGGACGGCGCGGGCCGCGAGATCGACCTGAAGCAAAATCTGGACGACGATGACATCGGTCTTGCGCCGATCGCCGAGGAGATCGGCGACGAGGTCCTGATCGAGGGCGAGCTCGGCGGATACAACGTCGAGGAACCCGACAGCGATTACGAGGACGGCGACCGGGATTCGGAGGACTTCGGATACGAGGACAGCGAAGAAACCGAAGCGACCGAAGAATCCGAGACGACCGAAGAATCCGAAGAATATTAAGGGAGGGCTTTGCATCGATGGAACACAATGTTTTTGAATCCATAAAAATCGGTCTGGCGTCGCCGGATCAGATCCGCGAGTGGTCCTACGGCGAAGTGAAAAAGCCCGAAACCATCAACTACCGCACACTGAAACCCGAGCGGGACGGCCTGTTCTGCGAGCGCATTTTCGGACCGACCAAGGACTGGGAGTGCCACTGCGGAAAGTACCGCCGTCTGCGCTACCGCGGCAAGATCTGCGACCGCTGCGGCGTGGAGGTGACCAAAGCCAAGGTGCGCCGTGAGCGCATGGGCCACATCGAGCTGGCCGCGCCGGTCTCGCATATCTGGTACTTCAAGGGCATCCCCTCGCGCATCGGCCTGATACTCGACATCTCGCCGCGCGACCTCGAGAAAGTGCTGTACTTTGCCGCTTATATCGTCACGGACGCCGGCTACACCCCGCTCGAGGAGAAGCAGCTGCTGACCGAGAACGAGTACCGCGACATGCGCGATCGCTACGAGGACGAGTTCTCGGCCTCGCTCGGCGCCGAAGCCATCAAAACGCTGCTCGAGAAAATTGATCTCGAGCAGCTGACCGCTCAGCTGAAAGCGGATATCGAGAACTCCTCCGGCCAGAAGAAGATCCGCCTGCTCAAGCGGCTCGACGTCGTCGAGGCCTTCCGCCTCTCCGGCAACCGCCCCGAGTGGATGATTCTCGACGTCGTACCCGTCATCCCGCCGGACATCCGTCCGATGGTGCAGCTCGACGGCGGACGCTTCGCGACCAGCGATCTCAACGACCTCTACCGCCGTGTCATCAACCGCAACAACCGCCTGAAACGCCTGCTCGAGCTCGGCGCGCCCGACATCATTGTGCGTAACGAGAAGCGCATGCTGCAGGAAGCGGTCGACGCTCTCATCGACAACGGCCGCCGCGGCCGCCCGGTCACCGGCCCCAACAACCGCCCGCTCAAGTCGCTCTCCGACATGCTGAAGGGCAAGCAGGGCCGCTTCCGCCAGAACCTGCTGGGCAAGCGCGTCGACTACTCGGGCCGATCGGTTATCGTCGTCGGTCCCGAACTGAAGATCTACCAGTGCGGTCTGCCCAAGGAGATGGCGCTCGAGCTCTTCAAACCGTTTGTCATGAAACACCTCGTCGAGAACGGGGTCGCCAACAATATTAAAAGCGCGCGCAAGATGGTCGAGCGGGCGGGAACGCAGGTTTGGGACTCGCTCGAGACCGTTATCCGCGATCATCCGGTGCTGCTCAACCGCGCGCCGACGCTGCACCGTCTGGGCATCCAGGCGTTCGAGCCGGTATTGGTCGAGGGCCGCGCCATCAAGCTGCATCCTCTGGTGTGTACCGCCTACAACGCCGATTTCGACGGCGACCAGATGGCCGTGCACGTTCCGCTGTCCGCCGAGGCGCAGGCCGAAGCCCGGTTCCTGATGCTGGCCGCCAACAACCTGCTGAAACCGTCCGACGGACACCCCGTCACGGTGCCGACGCAGGATATGGTGCTCGGCTCCTACTACCTGACCATGAAAAAGGCGGGCGACAAGGGCGAGGGCAAGGTCTTCCGCGACGAGAACGAGGCGCTGATGGCCTACGCCGCCGGTGAGGTGACGCTGCACGCCGCCGTCCGCATCCGCCTCTCCCGCGAGATTGACGGCGAGATCAAGACCGCGCTGGTTGACACCACGGTCGGCCGCGTCATCTTCAACAAACCGATCCCGCAGGATCTCGGCTTCTGCAAGCGCGAGACCGAGGCGGACCTCTTCAAACTCGAGGTCGACTTCCTCGTCAGCAAGAAGCAGCTGGGCAGCATCATCGACGCCTGCATCCGCTGTCACGGCACCGCGGTCACCGCGAAGGTGCTCGACGACATCAAGGCGCAGGGCTTTAAATACTCGACCCGCAGCGCGATCACCGTGTCGGTCTCCGACGCCGTGATTCCGCCCCAGAAAGGCGAGCTGATCCAGAAGGCCGAGGACAAGATCGAGGAGATCACCAAGAAGTACCGCCGCGGCATCATGTCTGACAACGAGCGCTACAAGGCGGTCATCGAGATCTGGCAGGAGACGACCGATCAGGTTGCCGACGCGCTGAAAGAAAACCTCGACCAGTACAACCCCATCTACATGATGGCCGACTCCGGCGCGCGCGGAACCATGAACCAGATCCGCCAGCTGGCGGGTATGCGCGGACTCATCGCGAACACCTCGGGCCGCACGATCGAGATTCCGATCCGCTCGAACTACCGCGAGGGCCTCAACATTCTGGAGTACTTCATCAGCTCCCGCGGCGCGCGCAAAGGCCTCGCCGACACCGCGCTGCGCACGGCCGACTCGGGCTATCTGACCCGCCGCCTCGTCGACGTCTCGCAGGATGTCATCATCCGGGAGATCGACTGCGGCGCGACCGAGGGCATCGAGGTCGCCGACATCAAGGACGGCAACGAGATTATCGAGAGTTTCGCCGAGCGCCTGAACGGCCGCTATCCCGTCGAGGACGTCCGGCACCCCGAGACCAACGAGATCCTCGTCGACATCGACACCATGATCACCAACGATCTCGCGAAAGAGATTGTCGACGCCGGCATCCGCCACCTGACGATCCGCTCGGTGCTCAACTGCCGCTGCAAGTACGGCGTGTGCTCCAAGTGCTACGGCGCCAACCTCGCGAACGGCAAGATCAGCGGCCTCGGCGACGCGGTCGGCATCATCTCGGCCCAGTCGATCGGCGAGCCCGGCACCCAGCTGACGATGCGGAACTTCCACACCGGCGGCATCGCGTCCGAGGAGGACATCACGCAGGGTCTGCCCCGCGTCGAGGAGTTGTTCGAGGCGCGCAAACCGAAACCCAAGAATCTCGCGATCCTGACCGAGATCTCCGGCACCGTGACCATCGACGACAGCAAAAAGAACCGCTACGCCGTTATCTCGAACACCAACGAGAAGGGCGAGGCCGAGGAGCGCAGCTACCTGATCCCGTACGGCGTCGGCCTGAAAGTCACGAACGGCGACACCGTTGAGGTCGGCGACATGATCACCGAAGGTCTCGCAAACCCCCACGATATTCTCGCCATCAAAGGCAAACTCGCCGTACAGAACTACCTGATTCAGGAAGTGCAGCGCGTCTACCGCATGCAGGGCGTCGACATCAACGACAAGCACATCGAGGTCATTGTCCGCCAGATGATGCGCAAGATGCGCGTCATCGAGCCCGGCGCCTCAACGCTGCTGCCCGGCGCGCTCGTTGATCTCGGCGAACTCCACAACATCACCGAGGCGCTGAACGCCCGCATCGCGAACGGCGAGGAGCTGGAACTGCCCGAAGTCGAGCCGGTGCTGCTCGGTATCACCAAGGCGTCGCTCGCCACCGACAGCTTCCTGTCCGCCGCCTCGTTCCAGGAGACGACCCGCGTGCTGACCGATGCCGCGATCAAGGGCAAGACCGATCCACTTATCGGCCTGAAGGAAAACGTCATCATCGGCAAGTTGATTCCGGCCGGAACCGGCATGGAGGTCTTCAACACAGCCGACTACGAAGAGGTGTCCCCCGGGCGCTTCTATGCGGAGTAACATTACAACTTTGTAACAACGTGCAAAAAACTTGAAAAGATTTTGGTTGTAATGTATAATAATATCCGCTGCCCAGAAGGGGCAAAAAGCTTTGAATAACGGGTTTTCCCGATGTTCGCATTATTGAAGAAGGAGGTGTATTTTATTGCCGACATTTAACCAATTGGTGCGCAAAGGCCGCGAGAATCTGGAGTACAAATCCAAAGCGCCGGCACTGCAGATGGGCTACAACACCCAGAAAAAGCAGTACAACGACGACAGCTCGCCCCAAAAGCGCGGCGTCTGCACAACGGTCAAAACCATGACGCCCAAGAAGCCCAATTCCGCACTGCGCAAGGTGGCCAGAGTTCGTCTGTCCAACGGCGTTGAGGTCTGGGGCTACATTCCCGGTGTTGGCCACAACCTGCAGGAGCACAGCGTCGTTCTCGTTCGCGGCGGCCGTGTAAAAGACCTGCCCGGCGTGCGCTACCACATCGTCCGCGGAACGCTCGACACACAGGGCGTCACGGGCAGAGGACAGAGCCGCTCCAAATACGGCGCGAAACGTCCCAAGAAATAAGTTTTACAATTCGCCAATAATGACGATTAATATACTATTTGTATATTG
Organism: Oscillospiraceae bacterium; assembly: GCA_031554355.1. Taxonomy (GTDB): domain Bacteria; phylum Bacillota; class Clostridia; order Oscillospirales; family Ruminococcaceae; genus JAVBRN01. The sequence goes on along the minus strand of JAVBVJ010000123.1, from coordinate 3,329 downwards.
TCTCTTGTTGGCACACTGCGGGGATGATTCATTCATCTTCGAGTACCTTTGAAATCATCACTATGAGGGAGGGAAGAAGCTATGCCGAGAAGAGGCAATATCCCAAAACGCGATGTCCTGGTCGACCCACTTTACAGCTCCAAGATGGTGACACGCTTAATCAACTACATCATGTACGACGGCAAGCGCGGCGTTGCGCAGCGTATTGTTTACGACGCGTTCGAAATCGTCAGGAACAAAACGAACAACGAGCCGCTTGAGATGTTTGAAAAAGCGATGGACAACATCATGCCGGAGCTGGAGGTCAAGGCCCGCCGCGTAGGTGGTTCCACCTACCAGGTGCCGATGGAAGTCCGCACGGACCGTCGCTCGATGCTGGGATTGCGCTGGCTTGTCGGGTAGTCCCGTAACCGGAATGAACGCACGATGGCGGAGCGCCTTGCATGCGAAATCGTCGATGCGGTCAACGGAAACGGCAACGCTGTCAAAAAGCGTGAGGATACCCACAAGATGGCAGAAGCCAACCGCGCTTTCGCGCACTATCGCTATTAATCTGCAATCGTTGCAGAAACGAACGCACTATTTTCCCGGAAAGCGGGCAAAATAGACTGTAAATCAGATCATGCACTTTAGGCAAAGGAGGATTGTATGCCACGGGACGTATCGCTTGAAGCCACCAGAAACATTGGAATCATGGCACATATTGATGCTGGAAAAACAACCACATCCGAGCGGATCCTGTACTACACGGGAATCAATCATAAACTGGGTGAGGTTCATGACGGCGCTGCCACAATGGACTGGATGGAACAGGAACAGGAGCGTGGCATCACCATCACCTCGGCCGCGACGACCGCATACTGGAACAATCACCGCATCAACATCATCGACACCCCGGGTCACGTCGACTTCACCGTAGAGGTCGAGCGCTCGCTGCGCGTGCTGGACGGTTCCGTAACCGTCTTCTGCGCCAAGGGCGGCGTCGAACCCCAGTCCGAGACGGTGTGGCGTCAGGCCGACCGGTACAAAGTACCACGCATGGCCTACGTCAACAAGATGGACATCATGGGCGCCGACTTTTTCCGGGTCGTACAGATGATGCGCGAGCGGCTGAAATGCAACGCCGTTCCGATCCAGATTCCCATCGGCGCAGAGGACAGTTACATCGGGCTCGTCGATTTGGTCGACATGAAGGCGTACACGAAATTTGACGCCGTCGCCAAAGACATCGAGGGCACCGAGATCCCGGCGGAGTACCTCGAGAAAGCCGAGGAGACCCGCGCCGCGATGCTGGAATCGCTCGCCGAGCAGGATCTCGAGCTGATGGAGAAATACCTGTCGGGCGAGGAGCTGTCGATCGACGAGATCAAGGCGGCGATCCGCAAGGGCACCATCGCGAACACGTTTGTTCCGGTTGTGTGCGGGACATCCTACAAAAACAAAGGGGTCCAGAAGCTGTTGGACGCGGTCATCGACTACATGCCTTCGCCGCTGGACATCCCCGCGATCAAGGGGATCAACCCCAAGACCGAGCAGGAGGAGGAGCGGCACGCCAGTGACGACGAACCGTTCTCCGCGCTCGCGTTCAAGATCGCGACCGACCCCTACGTCGGCAAGCTCTGTTTCTTCCGGGTCTACTCCGGCAAGGTGGAGAGCGGCAGCGGGGTCTTCAACTCGGTGAAGGGCCAGAACGAGCGCATCGGCAGAATCCTGCAGATGCACTCCAACCACCGCACCGACATCGAGGTCTGTTATGCCGGCGATATCGCCGCCGCCGTCGGGCTGAAAAACACGACGACCGGCGACACGCTCTGTGTGCAGAACAAACCAATCATCCTCGAATCGATGGAGTTCCCCGAACCCGTCATCCGCGTCGCCATTGAACCCAAGACCAAAGCCGGTCAGGAGAAAATGGGCATCGCGCTGTCAAAATTGGCGGAGGAGGACCCGACCTTCAAGTACTACACCGACGAGGAGACCGGCCAGATCATCATCGCCGGAATGGGCGAGCTGCATCTCGAGATCATCGTCGACCGTCTGCTCCGCGAGTTCAAGGTGGAGGCCAACGTCGGAAAACCGCAGGTCGCCTACCGCGAGACCATCCGCAAGGGCGCCGATGTCGACATGAAGTACGCGCGGCAGTCGGGCGGACGCGGCCAGTACGGTCACGTCAAGATCAAGGTCGAGCCCAACGAGAGCGGCAAAGGTTACGAGTTTATCAACGGCATTGTCGGCGGCGTTATTCCGAAGGAGTACATCGAACCGGTCAATCAGGGCATTCAAGGTGCCATGCAGGCCGGTGTATTGGCGGGCTACCCCGTCGTCGACGTCAAAGTCACATTGTACGACGGAAGCTACCACGAAGTCGACTCCTCGGAGATGGCCTTCAAGATCGCCGGATCGATGGCGTTCAAAGAGGCGATGCAGAAAGCCGACCCCGTCATTCTCGAACCCATCATGCGGGTTCAGGTCACGGTGCCGGACGAGTATATGGGCGATGTCATCGGCGACCTGAACGGACGCCGCGGCAGCATTTCGGGGATGGACGCCCTCAGCGGCGCACAGCAGATCAACGCGTTTGTGCCGCTGTCGAACATGTTCGGCTACGCCACCGATCTGCGCTCGAAAACGCAGGGACGCGGCCAGTATTCGATGGAACCGAGCCACTACATCGAGCTGCCGAAATCCATCGCCGACGGGATCATGACCCACCGGCAAAAATAAGACTGGTTTTATGGGCATGACTTGAATTTATGCTCATTAATTGGTACAATATGCTGAAGTAACGTAAATAATGAAAATGAAAGCTGTTTGGAGGATTTTACACAATGGCAAAAGCGAAATTCGACAGAAACAAGCCGCATATCAACATCGGCACCATTGGCCACGTCGACCACGGCAAGACCACCTTGACCGCGGCGATCACGAAAGTCCTTGCGATGAAGGGACAGGCCAAATTTGAGTCCTACGATATGATCGACAAAGCGCCGGAAGAGCGCGAGCGCGGCATCACGATCAACACCGCCCACGTCGAGTACGAGACCGACGCCCGCCACTACGCGCACGTCGACTGCCCCGGCCACGCCGACTATGTCAAGAACATGATCACCGGCGCCGCGCAGATGGACGGAGCGATTCTGGTTGTGTCGGCCGCCGACGGCCCGATGCCTCAGACGCGCGAGCACATTCTGCTGGCGCATCAGGTCGGCGTTCCCTATATCGTAGTCTTTATGAATAAGACTGACCTCGTCGACGACGCCGAGCTGCTTGAACTGGTCGAGATGGAGATCCGCGACCTTTTGACAAAGAACGGCTTCCCGGGCGACGAC
>JAVBVJ010000069.1:0-7846 GCA_031554355.1 Oscillospiraceae bacterium | reverse complement strand
ACAAACTGACCGTCGGAAAAACCGAGCTCATGTTCATCCCCTGCTGCACCGAGTTTTTCAGCTGGGAAGAGAAAAAATAAGCCCCAAGCAGACGATGATACAATCAATTAAAGAAAACGGAGACGAATACAATGAATTTAGGTGATTTGACCGGTATGCTCGACGGCTTAACCGGCGGAAACTTCGGCGCACTGATGAGTCAGGTGGTTCTGCTCAACATTATCGGCGTGATCGCGTGCATCATCGTGGTCGTCGCGATGTATGTGTTCACCGCCTTCAAATGGCAGTTTATCGGCCGCAAGTCGGGCATTCGCAAGGACTGGATGCCGTTCGTACCCTTCGCACGCACCGTTTACATACTCGGCATCGTCGACGAGGCGTGGTGGAAGATGTTCTTCCTCAACGGCTATGTGCTGTACGCCTACTTACTGTTCACCCTGATCACCGCGATCAGCAACGGCAAGGGTACCGCGTTCGCCATCGTCCTGATCTGCATCTATCTGGTGTGCTGCCTCGCGTATAACATCTACTACCGCTACAAATTCTACAACGCCCACAACATCAAGCCCCATTTCAGCCTCTCGATTCTCGTTCCCGGCACCAGCGTTTTGCGCCTGATGTGGGACTGCCTGATCGCGTTCGGCCGCAACTATCCCTTCACCGGTGAGGGCACCTCCCGCACCATGATGGACATGATGGATGTGCCGCAGGAGCGCGACGCGCAGGGCAACCCCATCGCACTGACAAGAGCGATCTCCCCATCCGATCAGGGCGCGCCGTGGGAAGGCGGAAAGGGCTCTCCCGCTGTCGCCGCGGTCCCGAAGGGCGTGCAGCAGGCCTCGGGCGGCTCGATCAGCGGACTCTCCGGCATGTACGCGGGCCAGAACCTGCCGCTCGCCGCCGGCGACGAGATGATCATCGGCCGCGACAACGCGTTCTGCAACCTGATCGTGGATCAGAACGCCGAGAAGGTCAGCCGCAAGCACTGCGGCATCACGTTTGATCCCGCGCGCGGCGTCTATATGGTCACCGACTACTCGACGAACGGCACCTTCCTAGACGGAGGAAACCGTCTGGTGGCGAATATGCCCACCACGTTACAGCGCGGCGTCGTCATTGCGCTGGGCAACCGCGAGAACCGCTTCAAACTGAACTAAAAACGATCGAAAGATCGACGGAGGGTGCCGGTCGCGCAGGCCGCGGCCGGTGCCCCATCACTGTCAAAAGGACGGAGTGCGGACATGGCGTACGACGGCATCTGCCTGAATTGTTTTGCCCAGCGCGGGGACTACGATGTGTGCCCCTACTGCGGGTTTGTCGCGGGGACGATGCCCGCGGAGGGATATCTGCTGTTCCCCGGATTCCGGCTCTGGGGCCGGTATGTTCTGGGCACGGTCATCGGCACGGGCGGTTTCGGTGTCACCTACCGCGCGTGGGATACCCGCCTCAACACCATGGTCGCTATCAAAGAGTTCTACCCCCAGAATCTCGTTTCGCGCATCCCCGGCGAAAGCAAAGTCCGCGTGTTCAGCGGCGACAAACAGGAGGCCTACCACCAGCAGCTGCAGCGGTTTTTGGCGGAGGCAAAGAGCCTCGCACAGTTTGCGAACGACGAGCACATTGTGCGTGTGCTGGATTACTTTGAGGACAACGGAACCGCCTACATCGTGATGGAATATCTCGACGGCGAGACCCTGAAACAATACATCGAGCGCAGCGGCGGCCGCATTCCGGTCAAGATCGCGCTGGCGTTCACGACGGCGCTGCTCAAGGCGCTGTCCTCGATTCACGCAAAAGGCATCATCCACCGCGACATCTCGCCCGACAACATCTTCATTCTGCGCGACGGCACCATCAAGGTGCTGGATTTCGGCGCCGCCCGGTTTTCCGACAAGGATCCGGGCGATTTCACGGCGGGTATCGTCGTCAAAAAGGGGTACGCGCCGCCCGAGCAGTACCGTACCAACATGAAACAGGGCGTCTGGACCGACATCTACGCCGCCGGCGCGACGTTCTACAAGATGGTGACGGGCATCACGCCCGAGGAGTCGATCGAGCGCACTGAGAAGGATTCGCTGCGCGCGCCCAGCCAGACCGGCGCCCCGCTCGACGGTTATCTCGACAAGGCCGTGATGAAGGCGATGGCGCTGCGGCCCGATCTGCGCTTTAAAAGCGCCGACGCGATGCTGGCCGCGCTGGAGAATCGCACGACGGTCGATTTCCCCGAGGAGGAGTTGAAAAAACGGCGCGGTCGCAACCGCATTCTCGCGGTCGTCAGCATCGTACTGATTCTCGCGATGGTCGGCTTGATCGCCCGGCAGATCGCGGTATCCCCGCGGTCGGGGATCGGGAGCGGCACCCCGATCGACGAGACGGCCATCACCCCCGACACGATCACGATTCTGGTCAACGAGCAGAGCCCCCGCGATCTCGAACTGTTCACACAGCTCGCAAAATCGTTTACACAGCAGTTCCCGCAGCACACCGTCACGATCGAGACGTACCGCTACGAGCAGACGAAGGACGCGGATTTTTTCACCCGCTTTACAAGTCCGGACGCGCCGTCGATATTCGGGTTGTATCTTGAAGCGCTCGAGGAGGCCGACGTTCAGTACAGAGCCAATCTCGCGCCGGTCTTCGCCTCGCTGAACCCCGACGACTACTACTTCCTGGCGGAGTACTACGAGCGGCAGCATGATCATCTGTACTACCTGCCGACCAGCTTCACCTTCGAAGCCGCGCTGATCGACAACACGAAGGCGAAGGCGCAGTGGGGCGAGGAGGTTCACGCCATCGAGACCTTCGACCAGCTGTTGGCGTGGGAGGATCTCTCGCCGGGCAGCGTTCAGCTGTATCCGTCCGAGATGCCCTTTGTGATGGCGCAGCTGGATCCGACGCTGATCAGAGAGGACAAGGTGGACGAGTTTGTCCGTTATGTCGGCTCTTTCGCGGAACAATACCGGGCAAACACGGAATATCACTACAGCGGCGACCATGTGTTGGATCTGACGGAACTGAACATGCACGGCAGCGATTGGAGCAAGGCGAACATGGTCGGCAAGGAGGTCATTCCGCTGCTCTCAAACGGAAAGCTGGCCTGCAACTCCATGGGCTATTACTCGGTCAGCTCTTACATAACACCGAACCGGCAGCAGCTGGCGATGCTGTTCATGCGCTTCATGCTCAGCGAAAAAGGCCAGAACATTATGCACCTCCAAAACGCAAACTATTTCCCGCTCCACAAGACCGTGCTCAAGGATTATCTGTCGGTGTACCCCCAGTTTTCATTCCTGACGACGACCTATAAAGATAAACTCGACTGGCATCATTACGGCAGCGTCTACCTCGCGGAGTTCGACCGCATGGTTCAGGATCCCATCATCTCGATCCGGGAGATCGAGGACTACGCCCGCGCGACGCTGCTGGCCGATATCGAACGAAGATATTCATAACATAACGGGGGAACGACGGCATGATACGATGCATGGGTTGTATGAAAGAGTACGAGGATGCGCCGGTCTGCCCGCACTGCGGGTATGTCCGAGGTACCGCCGCGCGCGAGGCCTATCACCTTGCGCCCGAAAGTATTCTGAACGGGCGGTACATCGTCGGGCGCGTGCTGGGCTTCGGCGGCTTCGGCGTCACCTACATCGGGTACGACGCGCAGCTGGACCGCACCGTCGCCATCAAGGAGTTTCTGCCGACCGCGTTCGCGACCCGCATGCCCGGCGCAACCGTCATCACGGTGTACGAGGGCAACGCGACGGCGCAATTCGGCTTTGGCCTCGACCGGTTTGTGCAGGAGGCGCAGCGCCTCGCGCAGTTTAACGGTTACGCGGGCATCACCGACATCTACGACACCTTTACCGCCAACAACACCGCCTACATCGTGATGCAGTTTCTCGACGGCAGCGACATTAAACAGGTGCTCGCGAAAGAGGGGCCGATCCCCTACGAGCGGGCGCGGGACATCATTCTGCGGGTGTGCGACGCGCTTGCGCCCGTCCACGCGCGCGGCATCATCCACCGCGATATCTCGCCCGACAACATCTTCCTGACCGCGGACGGCGACGTGCAGCTGCTGGATTTCGGCGCTGCGCGGTACGAGAGCAGCGTCAACTCCAAGAGCCTGTCTGTCATCTTAAAATCCGGTTACGCGCCGGAGGAACAGTACCGCAGCAAGGGCGATCAGGGCCCGTGGACCGACATCTACGCGCTGGCGGCGACGTTCTACAAGATGCTGACCGGCGTCACACCGCCTGACAGCATGGAGCGCGCGATCAAGGACGAGATCGTCGAGCCCGCCAAAATGGGCGTCGCAATGCCCAAGAGCGCGGAGAACGCGCTGATGAACGCGCTGAACATCCGCAAGGCCGACCGCACCCAGAGCGTCCAGGCGTTCCGGGAGGCGCTGGAGGCCGACGGCATCGAGCGTGTCAAAGTCAAACAGGAAAAAAAGCAATCCACCAGGATGCCGCCCGCCGCGATGGCGGCGATCGCGATCGTCGCGGTGCTGGCCGTCGTCTTTCTCGTGTTGACCGCGACCGGAACGCTGAAACTGAGCGGTAAAGGCGCGGTGGAGGACAACTTCGGCGCCGTCGGCGACGCCGGCGAGGTGCTGGTTCCGGATCTGACCGGCCTGTCGACGGCGGAGGCGAAAAGCAAGATCGAGGCGCTGGGGCTGACCTACGAGGTCGCGATGGAAATCGGCAGTTTTAACTTAAAAGAGGGTCAGGTGGCGCAGCAGGATCCGCTGCCCGGCCGGTATACCTTCCCGGATGAGACCGTCCGCGTTGCGGTGTGCGTCGGCGGTATCGACGATATGCTCGCAAAGAATCCGACCAACCTCCCGGCACAGGAGGCGATGAAAATCCTGTCGATCACCCCCGATAAGTTCGGCGGGTTCGACGATGACGATTATAACCAGATGATTTATGTCAATATACAATACGACTTCAGCGACACCGTCGCGGAGGGCTGTGTTATCCGATATAAAAATGCTGGGTCGTCCTCGATGGATCTGTGGGTCTCGGCCGGAAAGAACGACGTCACGGAACCGTTCGGTGCGCTGCGCGGCCTCTTTTTGGACACGCGGAACACCGGCGGCTATTCCGAGATGTTTTACGCGATCGGGATGCCCGCCGACACCGTCGAGACGGAGAAAGACGGGTACACGGAGCCCGCGCCGCGCGGTATTCTGACGTTCGCGGTATCCACCGATGGCGGCAATACCTACCAGCCGCTCCTCAACAGAGATACGCAGGACGCGGTCACGCAGGCGGGCAGTTCCCGCATGGGCGGCTCGTATGAGCGCAATGATCTGTCGGGTCTGCTGACGTTCTGCTCCACGTCCATCACGTTCCTGATCGCGGAGGAGCGCCCCGATCTCGCGGGGGTCCCGCTGAAAATTCGTGTCCAGTACTGCGAGGCCGTCGAGAACGAGAATTACCGGAATCAACCGGGGAGGGTGCTGCAGACCTGCGATTTGGAGCAGACCTTTATGTTCGAGTACTCGGGCACGATGCCGGCGGTCACGGGCGGCGAGGTCGTGCCGCTAGCCGAGGTGCACCAGCTTGCTCAGGACGAGACGACCGGCAACGGCCCGCTGTGGCGGTACGCCTACATTGCGGAAAACAGCAACAACGATCCGGCCATGATCGAAAAGGAGATGACAGGGTACACCGTCTACCGCTTTTTCGGCGAATTCGTGGAGGGACAGACGTATGATCTGTACATCCGGCCCTACCGCGGTTTGGAAAGGTACGACTACGAGTACAACGAGATCTATCACGTCCTCTGTGTGAAGAACGGCGAACTGCTGTTCATGTACAGTACCGGCTATTATATGACTATTGTGACCGGAGACCGCTCCAGCTTTACGTTCCGCGTGAAGCCGAACAACAGGGACGAGGCCCCCGCGGACAAGTACGACGAGAACAACAACATCCTGATGCGCTTCCGGAAACCGACACAGGCCTGCGTTGTCTACAGCAAACTGATTCCCGGCTGGGACGGTTCGCCGACGCTCGCGGAGCTGGTGGCGACCACGCCGCTGCCCGAGTACAACGAAAATGTCGTGAACAGCGGTACCAACCCGGTGGAGGATTCCGAAGGGCTGTCGCCCGAGGAATCCGAAAAATTGAAGCAGGAGGAGATGGACAGAGCCGAGAAAGAAGGCAACTGACCGCTTCGCCCATCTATAATAAACGCGGCGCTGCCGCAGGGGAGAGAAACCGATGAAAAAGAGAGTACTGTTGTTCATAGTCCTCGCGATCGCGGTCTGCATGCTGTTTACGGGATGTCTCGGCAATATCCTGATGGGTTTCTTGAGCGAGGACGAGTCCGCCGAACAGGGCACCGCGCCCATCGAGGAGAATACGACGGTCGATTCCGACGACGAGGAGGAGCCTGAACCCGAACCCGAGCCCGAACCGCCGAAAGAGACGCTCGCGGCGCTGAATACCGAGATTCTCTCGCTGATCGGCAAGACCAACGCAACGGTCCGCTCGCTTGCGGGCGAACAGTGCTACAGCTACGTCATGATGGGCGGCAGCCCCGTCGCGGGGTACTCGCAGTTCAACGCGGCGTACCCGTACGAGTTCTGGTTCTCCGCCGAACAACAGGCGATGCTCGACATCTGGTTCTCGGAATCCGATGGTCAGGGCAACGCGCCGACCCACAACATCTGGCCGGACAGCTATCCCGTATGGATGATCGAGGCGTGGGGCGTCGGCGTGCAGAAGCTGTTCTCGGTCGACGAGCCGGTCACCTACGCGCTGTTGCAAAAATCCTTCGGCGCTGCGCCGGAACTCGAGTTCTTCGAGGCCTACGGTGACATGGAGCCCAGCTACAATTTCGACAACTACCGCGCGACCTACACCATCGACGGCTACACCGTCATGACGGTGTTCGAAGCGCAGGGCAGCGACTATGTGCTGCAGTATGTGATGATCACGAAGTAAATCTTTTGGCTTTTCCCGAATACGTATAAACAAAACAGCGGCGACCGCCCGGTCGCCGCTGCTTTTGGGTGGGTGGGGTTTTGTCGAAACAGATCACCCCGGTATTCGGCAACAAATAGAAACTACTATTCGGAGGCGGGCGACTTTTCGGGGCCGCGCTTTTTCCCATCGACGGCGTTGGCGTCACCCTGCAGCAATGCAGGCGGCGACAGCTTCCCGATTCGCCGCTGCTGAAAGACCGTCAGCAGAATGGACAGAATCGATTTGCGGACGGAGCGCCGCATATGCCGCCACCATAGCGAAGCGCGAATCCGCGCGCAACCGAACGCAAAAAAGAACATATGTTGCGCTTTAGTAAAACATCTGTTATACTGGTGAAAAAGATGAAGGAGTAGGGATTATGTTACTTTCACCATGCGGAATCAATTGCGGGGAATTTGAGGCGTGCGGCGACTGCAAGGGCTGTCACGAGATACAGGGAAAGCCGTTTTATATCAAGGATTTCGGGATGGAGGTCTGCCCGATGTACGACTGCCCCGTCAACAAAAAAGGCTATCAGACCTGCGGGGAGTGCCCGGAACTGCCCTGCCAGATCTACTACGACTGGCGGGATCCCAGCATGTCCGAGGAGGCGCATCTCGCGTCGATCAAGGCGCGGGTGAAGATCCTGAAAGAAGCGATGGCACAGGCCTGAACCGATCACTCATCCAGAAAGAACCCCGACCGTGGTCGGGGTTCTTTCTTTGGCGTATACGGATACACGAGAGGTGCCGCGCGATGTACCGGGTTTAGTCGAACCGGAACCCCGTCCGCCGCCGAATTGACGCAGCGGGAACCGGCGCGCGCGGATCCGGTGTTTCCCGCGGATCCGAACAGAACAGCAT
>JAVBVJ010000076.1:0-7067 GCA_031554355.1 Oscillospiraceae bacterium | reverse complement strand
GCGATGGCCACGAGCTGTTTGTTGATGTTCTGGGTGGCGCCCGCGTCGCTCAGGTCGCTCTGGAACGGGAATTCCACACTGAATCCGATACGCTCCTTGCTGTCGCTCACGACGAGCGGCATCAGAATGTCGGCGCTGTGGAAATACTCCATCATGGGTTTCAGCACATCGGTGCCTTTTTTTGAAACCAATGCGCCAGACGGATAGTGCTTGCAATCCCCGTCTCCGTTCGCCTCAAGCGCCGCCAGCAGCGGCAGATGCAGGAACGTGACGGACGGAACGCCGAGCTTGTAGCCGTCCCACAGCTGGTACAGGACGCGCACCGCCTCCCCCTCGTCGATCAGATGCAGCTTCATCTTCAGCTTTTCGCTGTCCAGCGACAGCGTGAACGTGACGAGGCTCCACAGTTCGTCCGTCTCCACGTCGATATCCTCGACCTTGAAGTCGCGCGCGGTGTATTCTTTATCGTAGATCGTCAGCACAAAGGCCTCCCGCCCGCGGTTGGCGGCTTTTCCGCCGTACAGGTTGGTCAGTTCCTGAAACTGAACGCCGTCGGCGTACGAGAGCACGATGCGCAGCGCGCCGTTCTCGATCTGTACGGTCTTGTTCGTGTTATCCTGATGAATCATGGTTACTCACCGTCCTTTACACAGCGGAATCCAACCGTCTCGTAGCGGTCCATCGCGTCGCCGAGCCGGTGGACTTTCAGGTGGTAATCGTTCGCGACCGCGCCGCACTCCACATGCCAGTAGTCGGGCGCCGTGTAGTAGGAGCCGCCGCGCAGCGTCAGAAAATAGTGGTCACAATTCCCGTCGCACTGCGTTTTGTCCGTGAACTCCCAGACGTTGCCGCACATGTTATAGAGCCCGAACGGCGAGACGCCCTCGGGGTGGCTGTCGACCGGCAGCAGTTCGGTGCCGTAGACGTTGCAGTTCGCGTATTTCTTCTCGTTTCCCCACGGAAAGCGCAGATGTTTCGGGCCGGCGGCAAGGTACTGCCACTCCTCCTCGGTCGGAAGCCGTTTTCCGTAAAAGGCCGCGTAGGCCTCGGCGTCCTCCTGCGAGATGTTGACGACCGGCAGATCCTCCTCGCCCGCTTTATAACAGCCGTTCTCCCAGTGTTTCAGGAAATTCGCTTTGTTCTTGGGCTGGTAGCCGCTCGCTTTCATAAAATCATAAAACATGGCGTTGGTCACGGTGTATTTCTCGGCCTCGAGCGGCCCGATTGTGGCGGCGTAGGGGCCGTGATTCATCTGGCAGTCCCCCTCCATGATCCGGTGGACGCAGCGGTAGATATAGGTATCTTTCGCAATCGCGACGGTCTCTTGCTTGATCAAAATACTTTCTCTCCCTTCGTTAAACAGTTTCGCTGGAAATATCCGCGGTTCCCTTAAACTTCCGCGCGCCGGACACAAACAGAACAATCAGCACAAGGATGTACGGCAACATATTGATGATCTGGGTCGGCACCCCGTAGGTGGACAGCACGAGCGTCAGTGCGTAGGCGTAGCCGAACAGCATCGCGATGAACATGGTCTTGATCGGATGACCCTTCCCGACCAGAATGGAGGTCAGGCACAGGAACCCGCGCCCGCGCGTCATGTTCTCCGAGAACAGCGACATGCCGCACAGCGGCAGGTAGGAGCCCGCGATGCCCATCGAGGCGCCCATGATGAGCAGGCCGATCCAGCGGTACCGGCGCACATTGATGCCCGCCGCCTGCGCCGCGTCCGGATTGATGCCGACCCCGCGCAGCCGTAGTCCGAACGGCGTCTTGTACATCACCAGATAGCCGACAATCGCGAACAGAAACGAGAAATAGACCATGCCGATATTGTAGTTGAAGATGGTGTCCAGCACCGGCCACTGCTTCAGAAACGCCCACTGGACGTTCGGGTAGCTGACGATCAGGGGGCTGTTGAACTGGCCGCGCGTATTCCAGACCACGACGAGCAGCAGCGTCGTCAGCGCCCACGCCGCGCTGTTAAACGCGACGGAAACAATCATGGCGTTGCAGTTGAGGTGGTAGACCAAAAGGCCGTAGATCGCCGCCAGCGCGACGCAGGCGACCATCGCGATCACCGTCCCCATCAGCGGACTGCCGGTCAGGTAGCTACCGTACGCGCCGAAAAACGCGCCGATCAGCATAAAGCACTCGTAAGCGAGGTTTCCGGTGCTGATTTTTTCGTTGAAGCAGCCGCCGGTCGAACCGATGATCAGCATACTCGAGAGGCGCAGCGCCGCCGCGATGGCGACGGGACTGATGCAGGTCTTAATGACATCCCAAAACATCTTATTTCCCCTCCTGCTTCGCCAGCCACTCGCGGTGTTCGCGTTTTTTCTTTCGGCTGTTCTTGACCGCTTCGACGATGCCCTCGTAGTCGATGGAGACCAGAATGACAAAAATCATCTGTAAGATGTTGACCGTCAGGCGGTTGAGCGAGGTGTTTCGCTCCATGTTCATCGCGCCGGCTTTGAGCGCGCCCCATACGATCGAGACGAAGATCAACGCAATCGGGTTCCGGTTGCAGATATTCGCGATCATGATGCCCTCCCAGCCCATCGTGTAGCTGAAGCCGGAAACATAGTGGTACAGACCGCCGGTGACCTCGACGCCGCCCGACAGACCGCCCAGAAACCCGGAGATCAAAAAGATCGAGATAAACGTCTTTTTGACGTTGACGCCGCCGGTCTTTGCAAACGTCAGGTTCTCGCCGACCTGTTTCAGCTCGTAGCCCTTAATCGTGAACTTATAGAACACGAAGACGAAGATGCAGACCATCACCGCGATGATAAAGCCGTAGCCCGCCGTCGTGCCCGGAATAATCGTGCCGAGCCGCGCCGTGCTGCTGATGTTCGGGGTGGCGGCGGTCGTGGTGATGATGCCGAGCTTCGGAATGATGACCCATACGACAAAGTAGTCGCAGAACAGCGTGGCGATAAAGTTCATCATCATCGTCGTGACGTACTCGTCGATGCGCAGGAAAAGCCGCATCAGCGCCGGCACGACGACCCAGATCACGCCGGAGATTCCGGCGCAGAGCAGACACACGATCACATGCCACGGCGCGGGCAGCTGTACCAGCCAGCCGAGTATCGCCGAGACGAACGCGCCGAGATACATCTGGCCCTCGATGCCGAGGTTGACGACGCCGGACTTGAAGGCGACGATCGCGGCCGCGCCGGTCAGCATACAGGGCGTCGCCCAGCGCAGCGTGTTGCCGATCTCGCGCATATTGTTGATGTCGCCGAAATTCCGCAGATCTCCGAACGCGCCCTTTAAGATATACATCGCCGCGGTGACGGGATCCTCGCCCTGCGCTGCGATCAGGACCGACCCGATCAGCAGCACGCCGAAAAAGGATATAATGTATCGCATTGCGCCGATATTGACTTCCTGCGTAAAGATCTTCCGGACCGTGCGGTCAAACGCTTTCATCTCATTCATGGCTCTCATCCCCTCCCAACATCAATAATCCGATCTCCTTGTCGGTCTTCTCCTCGAATTTTCCGCCGTCCGAGATGCCGCCGTTGTAGATGACCAAAATCCGGTCCGACAGCTGCATAACCTCGTTCAGTTCGTGGCTGACAAGCAGAATCGAGACCCCCGACTTTGTGATCTCCAGCATCTTGGCCCACACAAACTCGATGGCGCCGACGTCGATACCCCGGGTGGGGTCCTCGACAATCAACAGCTTGTTGTCCTGAATACTCTCGCGCCCGACGATCAATTTCTGGATGTTGCCGCCCGACAGACTCTTGAGCTTGTCGTTGATGCTCTGCGATTTGACCTTAAACTGCGAGATGACGCGGTTGGTAAACTCGTTCACCTCTTTGCGCTTCAAAAAGATCTTGCTCGAAAACCCGTGCGCGATGTGGTAACCCATGATCGAGTTCTCCCACAACGTCGCAACCGCGTTTCCGCCCGCGCCCAGCCGGTCCTGCGGCACATAGCCCATGCCCATGCAGCGCCGGTCGCGCTGGCTCATTTTGGTGATGTTCTTCCCGAGGAACGTGATCTTGCTGCCGGGCTCCGCCTCCCGCGCGCCGACCAGCGCCTCGACCAGCTGCTGCTGGCCCGACCCCGCGACGCCCGCGACGCCGACGATCTCACCGGCCCGGATATCGAAATCGACGCCCTTGACGCGCAGCACGCCGTCCTTATCTTTGACCTGTAGATTTTTAACTTCGAGAACGACCTCTTTCGGCTCCTGAGGTACCTTGCCGGATTCCAGCATGACCTCGCGCCCGACCATCAGGTTCGCGAGCTCGTTCTCGGTGATATCGCCGGGTTTCACGTTGCCGCTGACCTTGCCGCCGCGCAGCACCGTGATATGATCCGCAATCGCAAAGACCTCTTTCAGCTTGTGTGAGATAAAGATGATGGTTTTGCCGTTTTCCGTCAGGAACCGGATCGCGTCGAACAGACCCTCGATTCCCTGCGGCGTCAGCACCGAGGTCGGCTCGTCGAGCACAATGACGTCGGCGCCCTTGTACAGCACCTTGACAATCTCGACCTGCTGCAGCATCGAGACCGGCAGATCCTTGACGTACGCGTCCAGCGAAATATTAAAGTGATAGCGCTCGCAGATCTCCTCAATCTTTGCGCGCGTTTTTTTCTTGTCTATGAAGATGCCTGCTTTTTTTACCTCGAAACCGTACATTATATTCTCGAGTACGGTGAGGTCGCGGAACAGCATAAACTCCTGATACACCATGCCGATTCCGTGTTTTGCGGCGTCGAGGGAGTTGCGGAAAGAGACCTTCTCTCCCCGCAGATAGATGTCGCCGAAATCCTGCTTGTGGATCGCCGTCAGGATATTCATCAGCGTGCTTTTCCCCGCGCCGTTCTCCCCGATCAGCGCGTGCACACTGCCCTCCTCGACCTGCAGTGTGATATCGTCGTTCGCCAACAGCGCGCCGAACGACTTGTGGATGTTGTTCATTTCCAGGATATACCGGTTATCGGCCATTCTTTTTTGCGCCTCCTGCCTCAACTGTATAAGGGGGAGTTTTCGCTCCCCCTTACTACAACTGTCTATTTAATATTTATTCGCCAGCCTGATCGAAGTTGGTCACTCTCCACTTCTCGAACTCGCCGGCAAAAACATCGACATCACCCGAGACGATCGCGTCTTTCAGCGCGACCACCTTGGTCGAGAGCTCGGGGCTCAGGTTTGCGAGGTCGGGCTCGTAGTACGCGCCGCAGCCTGAGTTGAGGTCAAACTCCATGGCGAACGGCAGTGTCTCGCCGCGCAGCCACATATTCGCGGACTCGTAGACCGCGACGTCCATCGATTTGATCGCGGACCAGAAGACGATCGGGTCGATTTTGCCCTGCCAGTCGTCGACGCCGATGCACTTGATCGCTTTGTCGGCGCAGGCCTGGATCGCGCCGTATCCGGAGATGTAGGCGCACTGAATGATGACGTCGATGTCGGGGTTGTTGCCGACCAGCGCCATGGTGGACTCGTAGCCCTTCGTGGTGTCAGACCAGTCGTTGGTATAGGCTTTGACCGTCGTCGCGTTGGTGCCGTCGTTGGCGTTCGCGTAGGCGATACCGGCGTAGTAACCGTACTCGAAGCGCTGCATGATCGGGGTGTCGAGCGGCATCATCATGCCGATCTTTCCGCTCTCGGAGGTGTTTGCCGCGACGTAACCGGCGATGAAACAGGCCTCGTACGGGTCGATGGTGACGGCGCTTGTGTTCGGGAACTCGGTTTTCTCATAAGTGTCGAGGAACACAAACACGGTGTCCGGATACTGCTCGTTGAGTTCGGTCATGATGTCTTTCGCCGTCGTCATAACATCGTCGCCCTGCGTGTAGATCATGTCGTAGCCCTCGGCACACATCGCGCGGATATGCTCGGCCTGTTCGGCAGTCTCGAATGTCTCGATGCACTTGACTTCCCAGCCCTCGCCCTTCAGCCTCTGGAATCCCGACCAGATCAGGTCGGTAAACTCGTTGCCGAGCGGCGTCGATGTAATAAAGCAGGCCTTGTTGGCATCCGCCGCAGGGGGATCGTTGTTCTGTGTCGCGGGTGTTTTCGGTCCGCAGCCCACGAGGAAAACCGCGACCAGCAGCGCCGCAACAATCAGACGTAGTCCTTTTTTCATTCTTTCTTACTCCTTCTCAATTGATGTTATTGAATAGTACTAAAATAATTTAGCATGTAAAAACAGAAAAATAAAGTGGCAAAATAGAGATTTTCGCGATTTAAACTGTGTAATTTTACGAAGTTACGGGCACTTGTGCACATTCTGCAACTAGAAAAACAATTTGCATCATATTTTTGTCAAATCTTCCCGACCTGGCGTCCGCCTTTTAGGGCGCCTCGACTGTCTTCGTTCGCCGGGTCACACACCGTGCCCGGCGCGCCGGAACGTGGATGAAAACGCCCCCCGCGAACAAATTATTGACTTGATGCAGGAATACTTGAGCAAGTCCAGCGGCATCTTCGGGGTCCGGACCTGCTGGGAACCGAACACCTATGATGCGCTGGACGAAGAGAGCACCGGATCCCCCGGCACCGACGCAAACGGCCGCTTTGTGCCGTATGTTTAGCAAACGATCAGAAAATATGGAAGCAACGCGTTCGAACTCTTATCCAAGTTCCACTGCAACCCCTTTACAGTGGTGCATTTCTTTTTTACGCAACTCCGGCAGCTTTTGCGGGTGATATGCTCAACAGGCGCACGACAACCCGGACAGGGATTCTTGCTATCCAAATGCGCGCTGCACGCAAGGCAATTTACACCGCATGGCACAATCATATTCTGTTCTATCCCATCCGGCATTTTCACAATCTCTGTTCCCCAATCGCGTCATTGCCGGTTGACTGCGCCTGCAATCCCACCAAATCTCTCCACCGTTGGTTTCCTTTCAGATACGCATAGGTTTCTTCATCCCGAAATCCTTTTATTAAATCTTGTCGGAGTTTGGAAAGATAGGCCTCGTCTATCGCTTTAAATTTCATATGCGAGTAAAGAGGAGATGTTGTAAAATCTCCTATGCTCTCAAGATTTGAAAGCATACGCTCCATGATGTGCAGGGTTTCCGTTTCGTTT
>JAVBVJ010000095.1:0-10562 GCA_031554355.1 Oscillospiraceae bacterium | reverse complement strand
CGCCGGAAACTCCGGGCAGGCGCGCGGCGGCAGCGGCGATCTGCTGAGCGGACTGATCGGCGCACTGGCGGCGGTCAGCAGGCAGGCGGACGAGGCGGCGATGCTGGGCGTCTACCTGCATTCGCTGGCGGCGGACATCGCGGCGAAGTTCGCGCCGAAACCGGTGCTGACACCGAGTTTTGTCGCCGATTTCATTCCGTCCGCCTACAAGGAGCTCTCGGGCAACAACTAATTCGAGGTTGCTGTGAGAAAGCTGTGTGCTGCGGTTTTGGTCCTGCTGTTGCTGTCGGGTTGTAAAGCCGACCCGAAACCGGGCGACGCGTTGTCCGGCGCTTTCCGGCTGACGGCGGCTTACACGATCGGCGCGGTGTCGGGAACGCTGCGCTACGAGCAGGACGGCGCCGGGAACTGCACGATGCACTACGAGACCCCCGACGCGGTCGCGGGCCTGACGCTGACGCTGGCGGACGGCGTTGTGACCGAAGAATTTTTAGGCGTCCGCTCCGAATCGCTGCTAAGCGATCTCTCGCCGCACCACCCGATGCGGGTGCTGTACGAGGCGGCGGCCGCGCTCTACCGTGAGCCACCGCGCCACCAGACGCAGGACGACGGCGCCGCGGCCTTTTCGCTCGACAGCGGGGCGCAGTTCGTTTTTCGGGACAATGTTCCGGTGCGGTTTACTGCGCCGGGCGCGCAGCTCGAGCTCGAGATCACAGCCTTTGAGAAGACAGCGTAAGGATCGCCCGTGCGGCGATCTTTTTTGTTGTTCACACAGACGTGTTGAATAATGCCGCCGGTTGGGCTAGAATAGAAAAAAACGCAGTAGGAGAGACCGATGCAGTGTAATATTTGCCGCAAGGAATGTGCGGACCACGAGCCGATGGTGCTGGTGCGCCTCAACGCTGAAGCCATCTCTAAAGCGACCGAGCGGGAACCGCTGTGCCTGATCGACTACGCGGTCTGCCCCGACTGTGTGCGCGGGTGGAGCAAGGCGTTTGTGCGCCGCCAGACGACGCCGGTGATCTTTTTGGCGCTGATTGCCGCCGCGTTCATCGTGCTGGGCGTCACAACGAAAATCGGGTGGGGAATGATTGTAGCGAGCGTCATTCCGCTCGGGCTGATCGCGCTGTCGCTGTCCGGAATTCTCCGGCAGGCACGCCGCTCGCCGGAGGAACAGGCCCGCATGGTGTTCTGCGACTTCTTCTTCCAGAAAGGCGGCATTCCGAAACAGATCATCGCGAAGATGCCGAACGGGAAGACGGTGCAGGACGTCCGCGTCGCAAGCCGCGGGCCCAACCGCTACATGCTCATGAACGCGGCGGAGATGAAGCAATATCTCACCGCCGCCGAACGCGCGGGCACCAGGAGCTGGAACCTCTGACAAAATTTTCTGAAAAAGCTGCGCCGCCTGTGATTGAAACGTCTTCGACGGGGAACAATAAAGGTGCGGGTATCCCGCACCACCATGAAGACGGAGTTGATGAACGTGGAGATCAAGCGCGGAGAGGTCTTTTACGCCGATCTGAGTCCGGTGATCGGTTCGGAACAAGGCGGTCTTCGTCCGGTACTGATTATACAGAATGATGTCGGGAACAAGTACAGCCCCACCGTCATCGCGGCGGCGATCACAAGCCGGCAGAGCAAAAGCAACCTGCCGACGCACATCACGCTGGGCGCCCAGAACTTCGGGCTGCAAAAGGACAGCGTCGTATTGCTGGAGCAGGTTCGGACGCTCGACAAGAAGCGGCTGAAGGGCAAGATGGGCGAACTGGACAACCGGTCGATGCAACTCGTGAACGACGCCATTCAGATCAGTCTCGGACTACAGACCGAATAGCATTACTTAAAAAAACGCGTGGATTTCCACGCGTTTTTTGTTTGGCTTCGGCTATTTTGCGAGCAGATGTTTTTTGACGATCGCGCACATATCGGCGTACTGTTTTTGCATCTGCAGGCAGAGCAGCAGCTGGACGCGCGCGCGGTCGAGGTTTTGGATCGGGTAATCGATCTTGAAGTCCGACTTGCCGGTGAGGTAGTAGGTCAGGTAGCGGATGCCGAGCTCCAGCGAGATCACGACGGCGCCGAGCGCCAGCGAGGCGGGTTCCGGCGTGACCAGAACGCTGCGCGCCTGTTTCAGGTAGGCCGCGGTGTAGGCGTCAAACAGATCCAGCCGGAACTGCACGCTCTTGATGTCGCGGTCGTCGGTGGTGTGGTTGCGGCAGCACGAGCGCGCACCGTCGCCGAAATCGAACGCGAAGATACCGGGCATCAGCGTGTCGCAGTCCAGAAAACCGAGCGCTTTTCCGCTCTCGCGGTCGACGATCAGGTTCTCGAGCTTGGTGTCGTTGTGGGTGACGCGCGCGGGCAGATCCATCGTCAGCAGCGCCGCAAAGACATTCGTCTGCTTCTTAATGAAACCGATCTCGTTCGCCGCGCGGTCGATGCGCTCCTTGGGCGCGAGCTCCAGCACCCGCAGGAAGTTCTCGTAGCGGAGCGGGGTGTTGTGGAAGTTCTCGATCGAGGCGTACAGCTTCTCGACCGGGAAATCCGCCAGCGTCCGGTGAAACAGACCGACCGAGTCGCCGAGCAATGCGGCGGTCTCGGGGTGGCCGGGATCGGAAAAGACGCCGTCGATGTAGCGGTAGGCGCGCCACTTGTTGCCGTCGGGATCACTGAAGATGTAGCCGCCGTTCTTACAGGGGAAAAATGAAACCAGATTCAGCGGCGCCTGATGCGCCTCGCAGAACCGCTGCACCGCCAATGCGTTCGAGATCGCTTTCTCGGGGTTCGGATTGTAGCTGCGATTGATTTTTTGCAGGATCGCGCTGCTGCCGTTGCTTAAATCGACGACGTAGGTCTCGTTGACGCGGCCGCTCGTGATTAAACGCTCGTAGACGGCCTCGTTTCCGGTCTGGAACTGATTGCAGATCTGTGTTATTGCTGACATAGTTCAACCATCCTGTTCGCTGCTTTATAAATGTCGCCGCACCCGAGCGTGATAATCAGATCGCCGGGGCTTACAATCGAGAGACAGTGCCGGCACACCTTTTCAAAGGTGTCAAACCAGACGGCGCCGTCAATTTTGTCGACTAGATCCTGCGTGGTGATGTTGTAGGAGTTGACCTCGCGGGAGCCCATGATCTCGGTCAGAACCACGGCGTCCGCCCGCGACAGCGCCGCCGCGAACTCGTCGAGCAGCATCTTGGTTCGGGTAAACGTAAAGGGCTGGAACACCGCGATAACCTTATTATAACCCATTTGCTGGGCGGCGTCGAGTGTCACCTCGAGTTCGGCGGGGTGGTGGGCGTAGTCGTCGGCGATCGTCACACCGTCGAAGACGCCGAGAATCTCGAACCGGCGTCCCGCGCCGCGGAACAGGCCGAGCGCCTCCTGTATGACGTCGGGCGAGACCCCCTCCAGCAGCGCGCACACGACGGCCGCGGCGGCGTTATACACGTTGTGTCTGCCTGGAACCACGAGCGTAAATTGCCCGATCTCCGCGCCCGCGGTCGACAGGCGGAAGCGGTGGTAGGCGCGCTCGTAGCACTCGATGTCGGAGAGTACATAGTCGCAGGTCGGCGCGGTGCCGAACGTGATGACCGGAATCGGAATGCCGCGGATAGCGCTCATGGTGCGCTCGTCGTCGCCGTTCGCGATGACCGCTTTCCGCGCCATCGTCGCGAAGGTGCGGAAGGATTCTTTCAGACGGTCGACGCTGCCGAAGTAGTCGAGGTGGTCGGCGTCGATATTCAGAATGACCGCGTAGTAGGGGTCGGTCTCGAGGAAGGTGTCCTTGAACTCGCAGGCCTCGCAGACCATCCAATCGGTTTTGCCCGAGCGCCCGTACCCGCCGATCAGCGGAAGCTTTCCGCCGATGACCGCCGAGGGGTCCATGCCCGCGGTGTAAAGCACCGCGGTCAGCATCGAGGTGGCCGTCGTCTTGCCGTGCGTCCCGCTGATGCAGATCGCTTTCGGGTAGCGGCTGGTGACATAGCCGAGCAGCGCGGCGCGCTCGATGACCGGGATGCCGTGGGCCTTGGCGTACTCGAGTTCGGGGTTGCCGTCCAATAGCGCGGCGGTGACGACCAGCGCCTCGGCGTCGCCGACCTGATCCGCGCGGTGCCCGATATAGACCGTGACGCCAAGCTCCCGCTCGCGCTTGACGATACTGCTCTCGTTGAGGTCGCTTCCCGTGATCGCGTACCCCTCGCCGAGCAGAATCTCGACCAGCGGAAACATGCCGGAACCGCCGATGCCGACAAAATGCAGTTTATGGATGCTGTTCATCAGTTCCGGGACAGATTTGCTCATGCAAAGTCTCCTATAGTGACAGTGTAACACATCGGGCGGTGTCTAGCCCAATTGTGCGCTCAAATCCTTTAGAAACGGCTCAAAAATCAACCCCTCGCGGGCGTCGCGGCTTTGCGCCGCCGTGTACCGGACGCACTGTTCGGTGAACCGCGCGGCGATGCCCGCGCTGTCGGGCAGCGATTTTCCGTGGAGATAAGCCGCGGTAAAGACCGCCGCGAACAGATCGCCCGTCCCGTGAAAGCTGCCGGGAACCCGGTCGTTCGACACGACGGTTGCCGTGCGCGAACGATGCTCGCAGCAGCGGGTCTCGAACCGGCCGCCCTGCGCGCAGCCCGTCAGAATGATGTCGGCCGCGTACCGGTCGCCCAGCGCGACCGCCGCGTCCGCGGGGGTGGGCGGCGTTTCCGGCGCGAGCAGCAGCGCCGCCTCGGTCTCGTTGGGCAACAAAATATCGGCTTTTTCGCAGAGATCGCGCAGTACAATCGGGAAATCGGGCGGCAGGCCGCCGTAGAGCTTGCCGTTGTCGGCCATCGCGGGGTCGAGGAGGACAACATTCTGCGGGGTGCGGAACGCATCGATAAAATCACCCGCGAGGCCGACCGCCGACGCGGTGCCGAGATACCCGATCAGAATCGCGTCGAACGCGACGCCGAGTTCCCGCCACTGCTGCATCGCGGCCGCGGAAAAGTCGGTAAGCCCCAGTTTTGCGGGGTTCGGGTAGGCGGTGTGGCTGGAAAGCAGCAGGACGGGGAGCGGAACGCATTCGAACCCCGCGGCGGAGAGCACCGGCAGGGTGACGGTCATCGAGCATTTTCCGAAACAGGAAAAATCCTGCAGAACGGCAATTCTTTTCATGAAACGCCCCGTAAAAATAATATAAATAGTATAGTAATTATATGTCGAATCCGCAAGCGGTATTTTCGGAAATTCATAGAATATAGTATAATACACACATGGATTATGAATTTATTGTGCCGGAAGAATACGACGGAAAGAAACTGTTGGGCTTTTTGCGCGGCGGTTGCGGTGTCTCGCTGGCGATGATTCGCAGCCAGAAGCGGGTGGCGGGCGGCATCACTGTCGACGGCGAGGACGCCAAAACCGACCGTGTCGTGCGCAGCGGCGAGCGGGTCGCGCTGCACGTTCCGCAGAGCGGCGGGACGCTTGCGCCCTGCGACGCGCCGGTGCCGGTCGTGTACGAGAGCGCGGGCGCAATTGTGTACGACAAACCGGCGGGCATGGCGACCCACCCGACGCGCGGCTATCCCGACGGCACGTTGGCCAACGTCTACGCTGCCCGCTGCGCGGCGCGCGGGGTGAACGGAACCTTCCGCCCGCTGACGCGATTGGATAAGAATACCTCCGGGCTCGTGCTGGCGTCGGCGGGGCGCTACGGCGCCGCCGCGCTGCTCGACAGCGTCCGCAAGACCTATCTCGCGGTCTGCGAGGGGGTTGTTGCGGCGGACGCGGGCGAGATCGACGCGCCGATCGCCCGGCAGCCCGATTCGATCATCGGCAGGGCTGTTCGCGCCGACGGCGCCCCGAGCCGGACGCGGTACCGTGTGCTGGCGCGGTTTGCGGGATACACGCTCTGCGAGATCGAGACATTGACGGGGCGCACGCACCAGATCCGCGTGCATTTCGCCCACATCGGGCACCCGCTGGCGGGCGACGACCTGTACGGCGGGCGCCGCGACAGAATCGGCCGACACGCGCTGCACTGCAACCGGATTTCCTTTCTGGATCCGCTCGCCCAAAAGGCGGTGACGCTGACGTGCGGGCTGCCGCAGGATCTCCGGCAGCTGCTCCGGAATCTTTCGGCGGAGGATGAAGCGGAAAACGATACCAGCGCCGCAAACTTGAAAAGACAGGGTTGATGGTGTATAATACATAGGATTCAACGGCATTTTTCTTTAAAAAAGGAGCTCAGGTTGTGAAAACAGCGAAAACCGAAAGCTCGTCGATTTCCTGGCATTCCAGTGTATTGCGGCCGCATCGGCGGTCCCGGACGAGTTTTTTACATATTATTTCCTTTGCGATTTCGGGGATCGGTGACGGTCTCTATCTATTGGGCGCGACGATCGAACGGCGCTGCAAAAACTTCGGCCGACGGTTTCGCAAGGCTTTTTTGCGGATCGCGAGAATCGTCGGATCCGCGATCGCGGCGGCGTATTTCAAGATCGTCGGACAGGTGCGCGGCGTGGCGCAGGATCTGTCCGCGCCGTTTAAAAAAGGCAGCAAAAGTGTCGGAAGCCTGTTCCGCATCATTCAAGAGAGCGCGCCGCGCGGCGGGAAGTACACCCGCGAGCGGGTGCGGCTGTTCTTCCAGTACGGTTGGCGGTTCAACAAAGGGGTTGTCAGCCGCTTCTTCAATTATCTGGCGCCCGCGGTCGCGCTGGTTCTGTGCGCCGTCGTGGTAATCAATGTCTTCAACTTGCATTTCGCGCTTGAGGTCAACTACAACGGCATGACCGTCGGGTACATCGAGGACGAGGGCGTCTACGATTCGGCGCGCAAGATCATCCAGAACCGCATGATTTCGGGCGACGAACAGGTCATCTGGAACGATGAGACCGAGCTGCGCATCGCGGTGGTCCAGCCGGAACAGGTGCTGACGCAGGACGTCATGGCCGACGCGCTGCTCTCGGCGTCGGGCAGCGAGATCGCGCAGGCGACCGGCATCTACGTCGGCGGTGTCTTCTATGGCGCGACGACGGCGACCGAGCTGCTAAAAGATCAGCTGACGGGCATGATCGCCGCCAGTGAGTCGATGGCGGCGGGACTGGGCGAAAATGCTGTCGTGCGCTTCGCGCGGAATGTGCAGTTTCAGGACGGCGTCTTCCCGTCCAACTCCATCCGTCCCTACGAGGAATTAGTCGCCGATCTGACCACGAACCACGGCACCGATTTATACTACACCGCGAAGATGGGCGAGTCTCCGCTTGAAATCGCGAGCAACAACGGCATCTCCGTCGACCGCTTGCAACAGCTGAATCCGGGCGTCGTACTGGACTTCTCTGAGACGGGCGCGACCCTTGTGGTGGCGCAGAATGAGCCGGTGCTGCGCGTCAAGACGGTGGTACAGGTCACCGAGGTCACCCCGGTCGGCTTTGAAAGCGAGACGATCCGCGACAACTCCCGCGAGGGATTCGTCCTGTTGCAGGAGGGACAGCCCGGCGAGCGCACCACGGTGCGCGAACTGGAGTACGACAGCACCGGCAACATTGTTGCCGAGATCGTCATATCGGACGAAATCACCACCCCGCCGATCAACCAGCAGGTCATCGTCGGCAGAACCAGCGGCGGTGGATCCTCGATCGGCGGCGGCATTCTGAGCTGGCCGACCGGTCCGTTCCAGATGATCTCCCGCGGTTGGATTCCCGGTCTGCACTACGGTATCGACATCGCGGGCGTGTACAATACGGCGATCTATGCGGCGGAATCCGGGCAGGTCATCTTTACGGCGAACACCAACGTCGGTTACGGCAACTACATCAATATCCGTCACGCGGGCGGTATGGATACGTTGTACGCCCACCTGAACACCATTCTGGTCACCGACGGAGAGTTTGTCCAGCGCGGACAGGTGATCGGTCTGATGGGCTCGACCGGAAACTCGACCGGAAGTCACCTGCATTTCGAGGTTCGCATCGACGGCGTTCGTGTCCCGCCGGAACCGTGGATCTACTAAACGCCAACGCGCGCGAAGGGGTAACAGTTTGGGGAAATTTGTCATTGAGGGCGGCCGGGTTCTGCGCGGCTGTGTGAATATCAGCGGCGCGAAAAATGCTGCGGTGGCGATTCTGCCCGCCGCGGTGGTTTCAGACGGCGTCTGCGTGCTCGAAAACGTCCCCAAAATCCGGGATGTCGATATCATCGTCGATATTCTGACCTCGCTCGGCGCCGACGTCGAATGGCTCGGCGAGCACACGCTCCGCATCGACCCGACCGGCATCACCGGTTTCGAGGTCGCGGGGGAGGAAGCGCGGCAGATGCGCGCGTCCTACTACTTTCTGGGCGCGCTGCTGACCCGTTTCCAAAAAGCAATCATCGCGCTGCCTGGCGGATGCAATCTCGGCGCGCGGCCCATCGACCAGCACCTCAAGGCCTTCTCGGCGCTGGGCTGTGATGTAGAGGTAAAATACAACATCGTCAACGCGGTCTGTAAGAACGGCCTCGCGGGCAGCCGCGTGCTGTTCGACACCGTTTCGGTCGGCGCCACCGTCAACGCGATTCTCGCGGCGGTCAAGGCGCGGGGCATGACGATTCTGGAAAACGTGGCGAAGGAGCCGCACATCGTCGATATCGCGAACTTCCTCAACTCGATGGGGGCCGATATCCGCGGCGCGGGCACCGACACCATCAAAATTCGCGGGGTCTCGTACCTGCGCGGCACGACATACAGCATCATCCCCGACCAGATCGAGGCCGGAACCTATATGGCGGTCGCGGTCGCGACGGGCGGCGATGTCACCGTAAAGAACGTGATCCCGAAGCATCTGGAGTCCATCATCTCGCGCCTGACCAGTACCGGCGCCGAGATCGAGGAGTTCGAGGAATCGGTGCGGGTGCGCCGGACGGGGCCGATCAGCAGCACCAATGTACGGACAATGCCGCATCCCGGTTTCCCGACCGACATGCAGCCCCAGATCTCCGTGGTGCTGTCGCTGGCGTCGGGCACCTCGATCATCACCGAGAGCATCTGGGACGACCGGTTCAAGTACGTCGACGAGCTGCGGCGCATGGGCTCGCGCATTCAGGTGGACGGTCGCGTGGCGGTCATCGAGGGGATTCCGAATTTTATCGGCGCACAGGTGCGCGCAACAGACCTGCGCGCGGGGTTCGCGCTGATCATCGCGGCGCTGGTCGCCGAGGGGGTCACCGAGATCGACGACATCTACCACATCGACCGCGGATACGAGGATGTCGCCAAAAAGCTCAGCGCGCTTGGCGCAAACATCAAAAGAGTAGAGGACTAGAGGACGGGACGATACGACTCGTCCTTTTCTGTGAGGAGGATCCATGGCGCGTTTTGTGACGCTGCGCAGCGGAAGTTCCGGCAACTGTACCGCGATTTCCGACGGAGACACAACCATCATCATCGATATGGGCTCGAGCTGCCGCTCCATCGTGGCGGCGATGCGCGCGGTCGGGATCGATCCGACGGCGGTGAGCGCGATTTTTGTGACCCACGAACACAGCGACCACATCGCGGGGCTGCTGACGTTCCTGAAATACTACCCCGCGCCGCTCTACAGCTCGCCGCCCGTGCTGGGCTATCTGCGCAAGAACAGCCATATCCCGCGGGATGCAGAGCTTGGCGTCATCGAGCCGGGACAGACGGTGCAGGTCGGGACGCTGCGGGTCCGCGCGTTCCAGAACACCCACGACAGCTTAGATTGCCTCGGGTTCCGGGTCGATCTGGACGAGCAGCGCAGCATCGCGGTCGCCACCGACCTCGGCTACATCTCCGACGATGTGCTCGAGGTGCTGAGCGGCTGCAAACTGGTGGCGCTCGAATCAAACTACGACGAGCATCTGCTCGAGATCGGCGGCTATCCGCGTTACCTCAAAAACCGCATCCGGTCGATGGATGGGCATCTGTGCAACAGCGAGTGCGCCGTGACCGCCGCCATGCTGGCGCAATGCGGGACAAGCTGTGTCGTGCTGATGCACCTGAGCGAGGAGAACAACACCCCCGAGACAGCGCTGACAACGGTGCTGAGCTGTTTCGAGGACCACGGGATCGGTCCCGAGCTCTGCCGCGTGGTGGTGGCCCCGCGCCACGGCACCAGCGAAGTGATCGAGGTGTAGCGATGCTGGCGATCGACGTGATCTGTGTCGGTAGAACCGACGCCATGTTCCGGGACGCCTGCGCCGAATACGCCAAGCGCATCGGGGCTTTCGCGAACCTCACGGTGACCGAGCTCGCCGAGACCCGCCTCGTCGAGAACAGCGCGGCGGGGCGGAAGAAGGTCATCGAGACCGAGAGTGACCGCATCCTCGCCCACGCCGAGAAGCAGCGCGGCATACTCGTGGCGCTGTGTGTCGAGGGCAAGCAGATGGATTCCATAAATTTCGCCGACTTCTTCCGCAAAACCGCGATGACCGGATCGCGCATCAGTTTCGCCGTCGGCGGCTCGCTCGGGTTGTCCGAAAAACTGAAGGAGCAGGCGGCGCTGCAACTGTCGATGTCGGCGATGACGATGCCGCATCAGCTGGCGCGTCTGGTGCTGCTCGAGCAGATCTAC
>JAVBVJ010000093.1:0-10046 GCA_031554355.1 Oscillospiraceae bacterium | reverse complement strand
ACTTGTTCACCCCGAGTTTACAATCCGGGGGTATGATAGAACTACAGATTCGGCCAACCATGATTTGCCGGCCGATCTTCACATAGAGGTTTTACGAATCCGTTTCTGACAGGGACGGCGCAACGTTGAACGTTGCGCCGTCTCACTGTATTATTCCGCGCTTTCTTCTTCCTGCGGCACGTCGTACTTGATCTCGACGTCGAATTCGTCGGCGTGGTCGCTGGGGAATGTCAGTACCAGCGAGATGTAGCCTTTCTCTTCGTTCGAGATCGAGAGGCTGCAGTTCACCTCCACGCCGTCCTCGTAGCAGTAGATCTTGCTCAACTTGATGTTCTCAAACGCGGCGAACATGTCCTGCTCAACCCCGTCCTTCTCGAGTTTGACGATCTTCACAAAGAAGAAATCGTACCCGGTGCTCGGCGTGAAGTTGTCGAGCAGCATGCCCTTCAAGTCGTAGCCGAACTCGGCCTCCTCCTGTCCGCGCGGCACCTCGAGGAAGGTGACGACGTACCCCTCGGCCTCGAAATCGTTTCGGAGCGCCTGCTTGCCGCCGCCACCGCCCTTGCCGGAGAACAGGCCGTCGAACACGCCCTGTATTTTGCCGACCACCGAGCAGCCCGAGAACAACAGCACCGCGATCAGGCAGACCGAAACCGCAACCGCAAAAACCTTTTTGCTTTTCATGAAAACGCTCTCCCTTAATTGTTATATTTTGTAATAAAATTATCATAGCACCATTCCCGGTATTGTGCAAACGGTTTTTCCCGCCGCACGCTGTAGATTTCGGTTGACAATCGCCGATGTGTTGTTATATACTTAATACTCCGCAAGGTTGTAATAAGGAGCGAACAATCACATGCAACCAACCTTTAACCCCAAAAAGCGCAGCCGTAAAAAAGAGCACGGCTTCATGAAACGGATGTCTTCCCGTAGCGGCCGCAAGGTTCTGGCCCGTCGCCGCGCGCGCGGCAGAGCCCGTTTAAGCGCCTAGAAGAGCCAACCGTCAATCGGGATGGCTCTTATTTTTAATGATGGTATGAAGTATCAAACACTGAACCGCAACGCGCTGTTCCTGCGCGCATACCGCAGTAAGCTGAGCTTTCCGTCCCCGCTCGTCATCACCTACGTGGTTCGCCGCAAGAGCGGCGGCCTGCGCATCGGCATCACGGCCAGCAAAAAGGTGGGCGGCGCGGTGGAACGCAACCGGGCGCGACGCGTGATCCGCGCCGCGGCACAACAGGTATTGCGCACGGCGGACGGGCCCTTCGACATCGTGTTTGTCTGCCGCGCGGCCACCCCGTTGCACAAATCGACCGAGATAGAATCCATGATGCGAAAACATCTGCAAAAAGCGGGGGTGCTGTCGTAATGCGCCGCTTTTTTATCGGTTTGATCCGGCTGTACCAAAACAACCTATCGCCCCATCTGGGCAACCATTGCCGCTTTACGCCGACCTGCTCCCAGTACACCATTGAGGCCATCGAGGTCCACGGAGTGCTGCCGGGGCTGCTGTATGGCTTTTGGCGGATTTTGCGTTGTAATCCTTTTTGTAAAGGCGGCCACGACCCCGTGCCCGAAAAGCCGCACCGTTTGTAATGTTGTCACCTGATCGTTCGACCGCTGTTTTGAATTATCAGAGGATATAGAGGAAAATGCTTCCCGGAGGTAACAATCTCGATGCAATGGTTATGGAATATCATCGCCATTCCGTTCGGCTACCTGATGCAGTGGATGTACGCGCTGGTCAACGACATCCTGCATCTGCCGCTGGCCTATGTTTGGGCCATGTTCCTGTTCGCGCTCGTCACCCGCTTGCTCCAGCTGCCGCTGACCATCCAACAGCAGCGCTCGATGGGCAAGACCGCCGCGCTCAACGTCCTGATGGAGAAGGTGCGCAAGACCTACGCCAAGGACCAGAAGAAACAGCAGGAGGAGATGCAGCGGATCCAGCAGGATCTCGGCATCAGCCCGCTGTCCGGCTGTCTCCCGATGCTGATCCAGTTCCCGATTCTGTTCGGCCTCGTTGAGGTTATCTACAAACCGCTGACCTACATGCTGCGGATTCCGGCCGAGCTGCTTGACCAGATGACGATCATCACCAAACAGCTGACCGGCGTGGCCGAGGCCACCGCCGCGAGCCGCACGTTCCAGAACGAGATCATCGCGCAGGTCAAGACCAATTTCGACGCGTTCACCAAGCTGGTTCCCGGCAACGAGACCTACTTCCAGCGCATCCAGGACCTCCAGCTCAGCATCGGCTCCATGAATCTCTGGGAGACGCCGAAGATCAGCGAGCCGTCCTGGATCTGGATTCTGCCCGTCTTCTCGATCGTCACCATGCTGCTGTCCTCCTTCATCTCGATGCGCACCGGCGAGCAGCAGTCCGGCAACACCGGCAAAGTCATGATGATCGCCATGGCCGTCATGTTCGGCTTCATCTCGTTCACGTTCCCCGCCGGCTTCTCGCTGTACTGGGGCCTGACCAACCTCATCATGATCGGCCAGACCTTCCTGATGCGCAAAGTCGTCAACACCAAGGCCATCAAAGAGAAGGTGCTCGCCGATTACGAGGCCAAGAACGCGGCCAGGAAGACGACCAAGAAAAAAGTGCAGCTCATCGATGAAAAATCCGGCAATATCGTAGAAAAAGAGATGTCCGCCACAGAACTGGCCAAACTGCGCCTCCAGCGCGCGCGCGAACTCGACGCCGCCCGCTACAGCGACGACGAGGACGACGTCGCCCCGGCGCCCGTAAAAACAACCGAGTACATCCCGGAAGCGACCGGCGATGATAAAAAGAAGAAAAAGAATTAGACGTAATCCGAAAGGAGCCCCTTCATGCAGGAATTTATTGCAACCGGCAAGAGCGTGGACGAAGCGGTTGAGGAAATCTGTCTTCAGCTGGGTCTGACCCGCGACGACGTCACCGTCGAAATTCTGGAGATGCCGCAGAAAAAGCTGTTCGGCATGTCCCCCGCAAAAGTGAAAGTTGTTCCGCTCGACGAGAACTTTGTTCCGAAGGCCGCCGCGCCGGAACCCGACCCCGCGCCCGCCGCGCCCGCGCCCGCGAAACGTCCGCCCGCGCAGCCCCGCCACACCGACCGCGCTGATCGCCCCGACCGTGCCGCGCGCCTCGAGCGCCCCGCCCAGACGAAGAGCGAGCCCGAACTCGATCTCGAGCCCGAACAGGAGCTGCAGGAGATCACCGAGGCCGACCTGACCGTGCCGGCTGTCGCTGCGCTTGCCTATCTGCGCGAGATGCTGAAGGGCATCGGCGCCGAGAAGCTGACCTACCAGTTCTTCCGCACCGAGCGCGGCGTCAAGTTCGCGCTGGACGGCGAGGACAGCTCGATTGTCATCGGCCGCCGCGGCGAGACGATGGATTCGCTCCAGTACCTGTGCATGCTGGTCAGCAGCCGCACCGAGGGCGATTACTGCAAAATAATGCTGGATGTCTCCGGCTACCGCAAAAAGCGCGAGATCACGCTGATTCAGCTGGCCGAGCGCGAGGCCGCGAAAGTTAAAAAATCCCAGTACAACCAGACCCTCGAACCGATGAACCCCTACGAGCGCCGCATCGTGCACAGCGCCATCCAGCGCATCGAGGGCGTCAAATCGGAGTCGGTGGGCAGCGAGCCCAACCGCCGCGTCGTCATCTCGCTGACCACGGGCGGCAAAGGCCCCCGCCGCCGCGGCGGAAACGACCGCGGGGAGCGCTCGGGCGACCGGGGAGACCGTTCGGGTTCGGGCGGCGACCGCAACCGCCGCAACCACGGCCGCGGCAGAAGTGGCAGCGGAAGCGGTGGCAGCAGACCCAGCAACAACAGCGGATCCCGTCCGCCGCAGAACACCGCGCCCGCCGCCGACAAGCCCAAGAGCGACGTCGATATCAGCATGCTGTACGGCAAGATCGATCTGTAAAAACAACCGAATCATCGCGAATCAACACCGGGGTCAAAGGTCGGTGTGCCGCGGGCCTGCCCGCGCACCATCGAACCCAAGGCCGCGGTGTTTTTGTGCGGAAAGGAATGCGCCATGAACGACATCATCGCCGCCATCGCGACGCCGCCGGGGAGCGGCGCGCTCGGTATCGTCCGGCTGTCCGGCGCGGGTTGTCTCGCGCTGTGCGACCGGTTCTTCGCGCCGCGCGCCGGCGCGCCGCTATCGGAGCGAAAGGGCTACACCGCCTGTCTCGGCGACATCGCCGACGCCGACGGAACCCGCATCGACGAGGCCGTCGCATTGGTCTACCGCGCCCCGAAAAGCTACACCGGCGAGGAGAGCTGCGAGCTGATGTGCCACGGTGGCGAGCAGGTGCTGTCCGCCGTGCTCGAGCGGGCGCTGAGCTGCGGCGCGGCCCCCGCGGCGCCCGGCGAGTTCACCCGCCGCGCCCTGCTGAACGGACAGTTGACCCTGACGCAGGCCGAGGCCGTCTGTGACCTCATCAACGCCGCCTCGCGGCAGGGGGAACAGGCCGCCGCCGCGCTGCAACACGGCGCTCTCCACCAAAAAACACAGGAGCTTAAAGACCGGATTCTCGATATACAGGCGCACATCTCGGCGTGGATCGATTTCCCCGAGGAGGACGTCGAGGCGCTCGACGAGTCCGCGCTGCTCCAATCGCTGTCGCAATTGCTGGCCGAACTGGACGCGCTGCTGGCGGGGTACGCGCGCGGCGCATTGCTGCTGCGCGGCGTTCCGACCGTCATCGCGGGCAGCCCCAACGTCGGCAAGAGCACGCTGCTCAACCTGCTGGCCGGCGCGCCGAAAGCGATCGTGACGCCGGTGCCCGGCACGACGCGCGACATCATCGAACAGCCCGTGCGCCTCGGCGGCACCGTGCTGCTGCTCGCCGACACCGCCGGTATCCGCCGCAGCGACGACCCCGTCGAGTCCATCGGCATCGGGCGGTCGCTGCAGCGGCTCGACGAGGCGGCGCTCATTCTCGCGGTGTTCGACTCCTCCCGCGCGCTTGACGGCGACGACCGCCGCCTGATCGAGCGGATTCGCGGCAAAAATGTCATCGGCGTCATCAATAAAAGCGATCTGCCGACGCTGCTCGACAGCGCCGAGATCGCGGCCGCGTTCCCGAAAACCGTTTTGATCAGCGCCCACGACGCGGGCGCGCTGGCGCAGCTGGACGCGGCGGTGGCCGACGTTCTGCGCCTCGCACATCCCGACGACAACGCGGTAATTCTGGCCAATGCGCGCCAGCGCGACTGCGCGCTGCGCTGCCGCGACGCCGTGGCCGAGGCGCTCGACGCCGCGCGGCAATCGACCCCCGACGTCGTCACGGCGCTGCTGACCGAGGCATTGCAGGCGCTGGCGGAGCTGTCGGGCGAGGAGATCACCGAGGCGCTGCTCGACGCGGTGTTCTCGCGGTTCTGCGTCGGCAAATAGCCGGATTATTTCAAGGAGAATCCCCATGCATCCTTTTTCTTCCTACGATGTGATTGTCATCGGCGCGGGTCACGCGGGTATTGAGGCCGCGCTGGCCTCGGCGCGGCTCGGCGCGAAAACCGCCGTGCTGACGCTGTCGCTCGATGCCGTCGGCAATCTGCCCTGCAACCCGTCGATCGGCGGCACCGCGAAGGGCCATCTGGTCTTCGAGCTCAGCGCACTGGGCGGCGAGATGGGGCGCGTCGCGGACGCGACGACAATTCAGAGCCGCATGCTGAACCTCGCGAAGGGGCCGGCCGTCCACTCGCTGCGCGTCCAGAGCGACCGCCGCGCTTACAGCGCCGCCATGAAACAGGTGTTGGAGTTGCAGGCCGGGCTTGATTTGATCCAGGACGAGGCCGTCGCGATCGAAACCGGCGATCAGGGTGTGCGCGGCGTCCGCACCTTGCAGGGCGCGGTCTACGCCGCGCGGAACGTCGTCGTGGCGACGGGCACCTATCTCGGCGGGCGCATCTATCTCGGTGACACGGCGTATGACTCGGGACCGGACAGCGTCCGCGCCGCCACCGCGCTCGTCGACAGCCTGCGGGCGCTCGGCCTGCCGCTGCGCCGCTTTAAGACCGGAACCCCCGCGCGCGCTCACCGCCGCAGCATCGATTTTACAAAACTCGGCGTCCAAACCGGCGACGAGCGTACCGTGCCGTTCTGGTTCATGGACGACCCGCCCGTCAACCGCGTCGTCTGCCACATCGCCCACACCAACGAGCGCACCCACGACGTCATCCGCCGCAACATCGGGCGGTCGCCGCTGTACGGCGGTAAGATCGAGGGTGTCGGCGCGCGGTACTGCCCCTCGATCGAGGACAAGGTCTACCGCTTCCCCGACAAGACGCGCCACCAGATTTTTGTGGAGCCGTGCGGCCTGCACACCGACGAGATGTACCTGCAGGGCATGAGCTCCTCGTTGCCGCTCGACGTGCAGCTCGAGATGTATCGCACCATCGAGGGCTTCGAGCGCATCGAGCTGATGCGCCCCGCCTACGCCATCGAGTACGAATGCTGCGATCCGCTGCAGCTGCTGCCGACGCTGGCCGTCAAGACGGTTCCCGGCCTGTACGGCGCGGGACAGTTCAACGGCACCAGCGGGTACGAGGAGGCCGCCGCGCAGGGCTTTGTCGCCGGGGTTAACGCCGCGCACCGCGCGCTGGGCCGCCCGCCTTTTGTGCTGACGCGCCAGCACAGTTACATCGGCGCGCTCATCGACGATCTCGTCACCAAAGGCACCAACGAGCCCTACCGCATGATGACGGCGCGCAGCGAGTTCCGCCTGCTGCTGCGGCAGGACAACGCCGATCTCCGGCTCTGCGAAACCGGCCGTGCGCTGGGGCTGCTGCCCGACGACGCCTACGCCGTCTTCCGCACAACCCGCGACCAACTGGAGACCCAGACCGCCCGCCTGCAAAAAGATACGCTCCCCCCGGGCCCTGCGCTGAACGCGGTGCTGGTGCAGGCCGGCGGCGCCCCCATGACCTCGGGCGCCGCCGTCGCCCCACTGCTGCGGCGTCCCGGCGTGCATTACGCCGACCTGCGCCCCTTCGACCCCGGCTACGACGCCGCCGTCCCCGACGCGGTCTACACCCGGGCCGAGATCGACATCAAGTACGAGGGGTACCTCCGGCGGCAGCAGCTTGCGGTAGACCGGCAGCAGCGGCAGGAGGGTCTGCCGCTCGACCCCGGGCTTGACTACGCCGCGGTTACCGGTCTGCGCATCGAGGCGCGCGACAAACTGAACCGCGTCAAACCGCTGTCGCTCGGACAGGCGGCGCGCATCAGCGGCGTCAATCCCGCCGACATCGCGGTGCTGACGATTCACCTGAAGAAAACCCGAAAGGAGCCCGCCGATGATTGATCAACCGCTGTTGATGCGGGAGGCCGCCGCGCTCGGTGTCGCGCTCACGCCCGAACAGGCATCGACGCTCGACGCCTACTGTGCCCGCCTGATCGAGACCAACCGACACCTGAACCTGACCGCCGTCACCGACCCGCACGCGGTGTTGGTGAAGCATCTGCTCGACAGCCTGAAGCTGTGTGCGCTGCCGCAGCTTACGAGCGCCGTCGCCGATGTCGGCACGGGCGGCGGGTTTCCGGGCGTCGTCCTCGCGGTCGCGCGGCCCGACCTGCGCTGCACCCTCATCGACGCGACCGGCAAAAAGCTGCGGTTCGTCGGGGAGACCTGCGCCGCGCTCGGCATTCCGGTCACGACGCTGCACGGACGCGCCGAGGAACTGGCCCGCGGCCCGCAGCGCGAACAGTACGACACCGTCGTCGCCCGCGCCGTCGCCGCGCTGCCCGTGGTGGCGGAGCTCTGCCTGCCGCTTGTCCGGCCCGGCGGCGTCTTTATCGCGATGAAGGGCCCCGAAGCCGAGGCCGAGCTGAACGAGGCGGCGAATGCGATCGCGCTGCTCGGCGGGCGGCGCGAGACCGTGGAACATTACGAACTGCCCGGTTTCGGGAGCCGCTGCGCCATCCTTGTCCGAAAGATTTCGCAAACACCGGCAAAATACCCCAGAAACAGCGGCGCGATTCAGAAAAAAAGCATTTAATAGCGGGAATAATGCCGAAATATCGGGTATTTTGAGGAACGAATCCAGTAGAGTTTTCCACGCCTTCATGCTATGGTAAATAGTGTGAAAGGCGTGGTTTACTATGGCATGGATTGAGGACAGAAAGCTGCGTATTCTGATGATCCGTCTGCGGCTGATCCGGCCGCCGCCCGACGAGTTTTATCAGGGCGCCAACGCGGACAGGCTGCAACAGCTCACCGCCTCGGTGAAGACGTACGGTGTCGCGGTTCCCGTTCTCCTGACGCGCGAACCGCTGGAGCTGTTCTACACCCTCGTCGCGGGACGTCGGCGCTACGCAGCCGCCTGCGCGGCCGGTCTCGAGCTCCTGCCCGCGATCATCGTTCCGCCGCGGCAGGCCGCGGTCTCCCGGCTGATGGATCAGCTGCACCGGGAGCCGCCCAACTGCTTCGAGACCGCTCAGCTGATTCAGACGCTGCTGCAACAAAACGGCGGTGACCCCGCGGACTTCGCCGCGTCGATCGGGTACAGCGCCGAGCAGCTCGCCGAGAAACTGCGCCTGCTGACCTTCGACGACGGGACGATCGCGCTCATGCGGGCGGCCGGAATCCCGCAGGACATCGCGAACCGGGTACTGGCGATGCCGCAGAGCGAGCGGGACAAGCTGTTCGCGGGCCTTACGAATCCCGCGCGCGATCTGCAGGAGCGCTGTTGGATTCTGCGCGACCGGCTGGCGATCGGGGCTGCGGAAGCGCCGCGCCGCACGGCCGCCGTGAAGGATGTGCGGCTCTTCATCAATACCCTCGACCGCGCCATCGACCTGATGAAGCAGGGCGGCGTCGCCGCCAGCAGCGAGCGCAACGACTGCGGCGGGTACACCGAATACGTTGTGCGCATCCCGAACAAAACCGAAACGGCAAGCTACGCGGCCGCGGGACAGTGACCCGCCTGAAATCGCTAGTCTGTCTTCCACATACACACACAGCAGCAGGAGCCGGGGTAAACCCCGGCTCCTGCTGCGTCAAAATGTGGTATACTGTGAAAAAAGAGGAGAGATCATCATGTTTGAAGAATTTATGGCGACGGTGCGCGCGCGCCGCAGCGTGCGCAGCTATCTGCCGCAGCCGGTCGACGCCGCGCTGTTGCGACAAATCGTCGAGGCCGGTCTGCTCGCGCCCTACGCCGGGGAGCCCTCCGCCGCGATCCGTGTCATCACCGACGAACCGCTGCTGCGCCGGATCAGCGCCGCCGCCAAGCGCAGCGCCGTCCAAAGCGGCATCCCGCATCTCGTGCAGCTCGGGCAGTCCGCCGACTTCGACCCACTCTACAACGCGCCGGTGCTGGTGCTGTTGTCCGACACCGAGAACGGGCTGTGCCCCGACGTCAACTGCGCCGCCGCCGCGGAGAATATCCTGCTTTCGGCACAGGCCGCCGGTCTCGGCGGCTGCTGGCTCTACTTCGCGCTGATGGCGTTTCAGGGCGCCGATGCGCCGGATCTGCGCCGTGCCGTGAACTTTCCCGCCGGCCACAAGCTCTGCGCCTCGCTGGTACTGGGGTACCCCGGCGACGACGCGCCGCCCTCCCCGCGCCCGATGGACCGCATTCAGTATATCGGTTAATCCCATATAATCAAAACAAAGGGAACCCGCGCGGGTTCCCTTTGTTTTGTCTATTTTCCTTTTTTCTGGGACAATTCCCGCATGCGCAGACCGTGGTCGAGCTGCCGTTTTCGGATGCGCAGGTTGAGCGGCGTGACCTCGAGCAGCTCATCCTCGCCCAGCACCTCGATACACTGCTCGAGCGACAGCACGCGCGGCGGCGTCAGGCGCAGCGCCTCGTCGGAACCCGATGCGCGCATATTCGTCACATGTTTCTTCTTGCAGACGTTGACAACGATGTCCTCGCTCTTGGGCGAGACGCCGACGACCATGCCGGCGTAGACGCGCTCGCCGGGCCCGATGTAGAGCGCGCCGCGGTCCTGCGCGCCGAACAGCCCGTAGGTGACGGCCTCACCCGTCTCGTGCGCAATCAGCGCGCCGTTCGCCCGCTTGCTGATGTCGCCCT